>JAMOSR010000105.1 GCA_027062985.1 Nautiliaceae bacterium | reverse complement strand
GTTCTTTCTTAAGCTTTTCTATCGTTAGCCTCGCACCCTCTTGCTGGGCTGTTTTTTTACTTTTTCCTTTTGCCCTTGCATACTCTTTATCGTTAATAAACACGCCTATTTCAAACTCTTTTTTATGGTCAGGTCCCGTAGCGCTTATGAGTTTATATTCAGGCACTACACCAAAATGAGCCTGTGTAATTTCCTGCAGGGTTGTTTTATAGTCTTTTAAAAGTTCTTCCGGGGTAATTACCGGAAATTCCTCTTTTAATAGTCTCAGGGCTATTTCTTTTGCTTTGTCAAAACCGGCTTCTAAATATACAGCCCCTATTAAAGCCTCAAAAGCACTTGAGAGAATCGAAGGTTTTTCCCTCCCTTTGTTATTTTCCTCCGCAGGAGATAAAAAAATATATTTTCCAAGATTAAGTCTTTTAGCAAGTTTGGTAAAAGCATCTTCATTAACAAGAGCCGCTCTTAACTTAGAAAGTATTCCCTCCTCGGCATTCGGAAAAAGATGATAAAGATACTCCCCCACTATCAAATCCAAAACGGCGTCACCTAAATACTCCAGTCTTTCATTATTAAAATCTTTAGTATAACTTCTGTGTGTCAGAGCCTCGGTTAAGAGTTTTTCGTTTTTAAACTCATACCCCAAGCTCTTTTGTAATTCTTCAGCTACCATTTATTATCCTTTTATATGTTTTTGGTATTAAATCAACGCATTCGGCTTTAAATTCTATTAAAGAATTAATATCTATAAACTGGGGTTTTGAACTTAGATAAAAAAACAAAAAATGCGTAAGGGCTGAAACTTTATTATTGCATTTAATACATTCGGCACTTTCAAGCACCTTTATTTTATCATTTTCCAATCCCCACATTTTAGCAATCTCTCCTGCCAGTCCAAAAAGAGTAAAACCCGTCATTCTTTTAAGAAGCGTACCGTATTCCAAAGGAACGGAATTAAGTACAATTTCCAATTTTTCTTTCTTATCTCCTAAAAGAGAATCACAAACACACACCGTTGCCGGAACAATGGCTCCTATTTCGGAATATTTTTTATACTCGCTCTCTCTAAATTCAAAAATACTGAAATCTTCAAAATGTTTCATAAAACTGGCCTGAAAATCCCTGAAATTAAAATTTTTAAAAATTTTCCACTCTTTCGGCTGTAAAAGAGATACAAGATAAGAATAGACCAGATTTTTAGCCATTTCAAGACCTATCATTGAAAAAAGCTGAACGGTATCCTTAACCTTGTTAGGAAGAGAAAAATAAGCGGAATTTACTACACTTTCTATCTGTTTTTTTAAAACAAAATCTTTATCCGCTTCTAAGGCCGCTTTTTTAAGTTCTCCCTCTTTTAAATATTTAAGGCAGGCCTGAACACTCTCTGGCACCGGTGGAATTTCTTTTAAATATTTAGCTATTTCCTCTTTACTTATCAGCAATTTTTCTCCTTAACGCTTCGTCTCTTGCAATTTTATCACATTTTTCGTTTTCATTATGTCCGTTATGAGCTTTTACCCAAAACATATTAAGCTTATGAGGTCTGCTAACCTCAATAAATTCTTTCCACAAATCTTCGTTTTTTACATTCTTAAAATTCTTTTTTTTCCAATTTTCAAGCCATTCGTTTATTCCTTTTACTACATAGGTGGAATCGGAATAAATATCAACTTCACAAGGTTCTTTTAACGCTTTAAGGGCTTCTATAACGGCTTTTAATTCCATTTTATTGTTAGTGGTATGTTCATCTCCCCCTTTTAAAATTTTTTCATAATTTTTATACCTAAGTATAGCGCACCATCCACCGGGTCCCGGATTTCCAAGAGAACTGCCGTCCGTAAAAATTTCAACTTTTTTCACATGTTACCTTTTAATATTTTTTATCAGTTAATAAAAGAGTTATTTTATCTTTTTTGACTTTTTGTGTTATAATAAATTTACAAATTTTATCAAAAGGAGGCACAAATGCCAAAAATCAACAGATATCAAGACATTTCTCAAATCGACAGAGAAGCCAAAAAAGATTATATCGACAGACATTCACCGTTTGTAATTTGCGAAGACACAGCAAAAAAAGGTGAAAAATTCAAAGTAAAAGTAAAAGTAGGAAACGAATACGCTCATCCTGACGATTTTGACCATTATATAGCATATGTTCAATTATGGGATGGAGATACTTTACTTGGACAAGCCACTTTTACACCTGGGACTCTTGGAAACCAAAAAGACCATGTTGAAGTAGATTTTTATATAATTCCTACAAAAAACAAGCTCAAATTAACTGCTATGAGTTACTGCACAAAACACGGATTATGGGAAAGCGAAGTAAAAGAAGTTAACGTTAGCGAATAACTTCTTTTTCCCTGTTTTTCGGATATGTCATATTTATGTCATTTATTTAAACATTTGCCCCTAAATGAATATTCAATTACAGCTTTTTTTAAAAAGTTCGATTAATTTATTGTTAATTTTTCTTGATTTTAAATACTTTTTGATATATAATTTTTGATAGCCTCGAAGGAGGGCTTATGTTTAAACGAATTTTGTTCTTTTACATTGACGGGTTTAAAAACCTGTCAGACCTAGGGCGTAAACTCTGGGTCATTATTATTATCAAACTGGTTGTAATTTTTGTAGTGTTAAAAGTTTTTTTCTTCCCTACTATTACTTCAAAAGTAAAGGGGGAAGAAAACTTAAAAAACCTTTATGTAAAACAACTTACAAAAGTTACAACCTCTAAACAAAAAAAGGAGGAATAGCATGGTAGATTACAGCATGCTTGAATGGGCGAGAGCCCAGTTTGCGATGACAGCACTGTTTCACTTCTTTTTCGTACCGTTTACACTTGGAATGTCGTTTATCGTGGCGTTTTTTGAAACGATTTACGTAAAAACGGGAAAAAAAGAGTGGAAAGAAATTACTCAGTTCTGGCAGTTAATTTTCGGAATTAACTTTGCACTTGGTTTATCTACAGGTATTATTCACGAATTTGAGTTTGGAACCAACTGGTCTACATACTCATGGGTTGTTGGTGACTTATTCGGAGCACCTCTAGCAGTTGAAGGTATTGTGGCATTCTTTATGGAGGCAACATTTGCGGCAATTTCATTCTTTGGATGGAAAAGAGTCAGCCCTGGAATTCACTTGGCATCTACCTGGCTACTTGCAATAGGTTCAAACCTTTCAGCGCTTTGGATTCTTATCGCTAACGGATTTATGCAGCATCCAAGCAACGAGTTCGGTTTCTTCAACATAGAAACTTCAAGACTTGAAATGACTGACTTCTGGACACTAATTATGCAACCGGTGGCTCAGGTTAAATTCTTACACGTTGTAAGTGCCGGATATACTCTTGCATCTATTTTCGTACTTGGTATTTCAAGTCTTTATCTGCTCAGAAAAAAACATGTTGATTTTGCTAAAAAATCAGCGGCTGTCGCAGCGGCATTCGGTCTGATTTCATCAATTTTCGTGGCAGTTATCGGGGACGAACATGCTTATGAAGTCTCTAATACTCAACCTACAAAAATAGCATCAGCCGAAGGGCTTTATGTTGGTGAAAAAGGCGCGCCTGTAGTAGCTATTGGTATTCCTAAAGACTTAAAAGCTACAGAAGTTAATGGAAATGAAGAAGGTTTTGCATTTAAAATCGAAATTCCTAATCTGCTGTCTCTTCTTGGAAAAAGAGACCCTAACGCATACGTACCTGGACTTAAAGATTTAATTGAAGGAAATCCTGAATACGGTATCTGGCCTCTTAACAAACTTGCACAAATCGGTAAAGAAGCAAGAGAAGACTTATTAAAATATCATGAAGCCAAAAAAGCCGGTGATACAGCTGCAGCTGAAGCAGCAAAATCAGATTTTTATAAAGTTATTTATGAAAATCCTGAATATGGAATTAAATTAACTAAAGCGGACTTAATCGGTTACGGATATTTTACTAATCCAAATATTGACCCTAACTTGATTTATCCGCCTGTACCGCCAGTATTTTACGCATTCCATATTATGGTCGGACTTGGATTCTGGTTTATTTTATTATTCATTATGGCATGGGTATCTATCGTAAAAGGTACATTCGAAAACAACGCACTTGTTCAAAAACTGGCTGTAATTTCTGTACCTCTTCCTTGGATTGCTACAAGCTTTGGATGGATGACAGCGGAAATCGGAAGACAGCCATGGACAGTATTTGGAGTACTTCCAACAGCAGAATCAGTAACACCAATTGCATTACAAAACGTTCAGGCAACATTCTTTATGTTCTTAACAGCGTTCGTAATCCTTGGTATTGCAGAACTTAAAATCCTATTTACGGTCGTTAAATCTGGACCAAAAGGAGCGCACTAATGACTTGGGCACCAATTACAGTGGACGCAACACATTTTTATCTACAGGTTTATTGGTGGATAATAATTGCGGTACTCGGAGGACTTTTCTTATTTATGACGTTTGTTCAAGGTGGACAAACACTTTTTCATCTAACTAAAGATGAAATGGAAGAGAGGGCTATGGTAAACTCTCTTGGTAGAAAATGGGAACTTACATTTACAACTCTTGTTTTATTTGGGGGTGCGCTTTATGCGGCATTCCCTCTATTTTATTCGGTATCTTTCGGTGGTGCTTATTGGGTATGGATGCTTATTCTTTTCGCATTCGTACTTCAAGCCGTATCATATGAATATATGAACAAACCAAATAACCTTATAGGTAAAAACGCTTACAAATTTTTCTTATATTTTAACGGTGTTATCGGTGTTGTTTTATTCGGAGCTGCAGTTGGTACTTTCTTTACGGGAAGTAATTTTTCATATGACCCTGTAACAAGAGTACTTCAATGGGGAACGGCACCTGACGGGTTCAACCTAAGAGGTCTTGAAGCGGCAATAGACTTTAAACACGGAGCATGGTTTAACCTTGCTATGGGTATTTTATTATTCGCTATGGCAAGAATTCTCGGAGCCTTATGGTTAATCAACGATATTGACAACAATGAATTCCCTGAACTTATAGAAAGATTAAGAGGAACTGTAAAAAGATGTTTTATCGTATTGCTTGTAGCTCTTTTAGTAGTTTTATTCGGTCTTTTGACAATGAAAGGGTACGCATATGATATTCATGACCCTTCAGGGAAAGTTTATCTTGAAGATGGCAAATATCTCCATAACTTATTATCATTCGGAGCACTTCCGTTAATTGTTTTCTTAATCGGACTTGTTTTGTATGTATGGGGAGTATTGGCAACTTTAAAAGGTTCAAACAAAGGTATATGGTTTAGCGGACTTGGTACAGTAT
>JAMOSR010000104.1 GCA_027062985.1 Nautiliaceae bacterium | reverse complement strand
AAAGAGAAGCTCTTCAAAAACTTATAAACAACACTCAAGAAAACGTAGAAGGTACTGTTAGACTAAAATTATATAAAGGAAATGTTCAGGTGGTTGGAAGAAAATCTCCAAAATCTCTATTCAGTCCGGAATTTGCTACTTTTGAAGAAGACAGCGTATATAATCAAAAAGATGCCGAAGGTTTCATTAAACTTAATGCTCTTAGATTTATTATCGAAGGATATGTAAGAGGAAAGGATAAATAATTTCCTCTTATTTGCAACCGCTTTTATAAAGATATCCCAAAGGAGTTAAATTTATTTGAATACACTCCATACATTCTGTATCTTTACAAAGTCTGATTTTTGCATCGGAAGTTAATAACTTTCTGTCAATAGGATTATAATCTTTTCCATCTCCTCTTTTTCCCTCATATAAAAACACTTTTCCAAAATTATCAAACAGAATTTTTATATAACCGTCTTTTTTTCTGCCATAAGAAGAAAGCATTTCTACCCGTTTAATACCGTATTTTTGAGTTAAATCATATTTTACGTTTCTCATTTCACTTCTTTTATAAATATAAGTATCCCCGCCATAAATATAATTCCCCTCAAAATCTTTTGCGAGTTCATGTTTTAAAGAGCCTTTAATAACCTGCCTGTCAAAGTTAGCGCTTCTTTTAGCCGGTTTATCGCTAAATACGTAATAAATAATATGTTTAATCCCGTTTTCTTTATCCGTCGCAAATTTAAACTGCCACCTCTGTTTAAACCAGTATTTACTTCTATCAATCTCTTTTTGAGAAGAGTCCTTTGGAAAAGGAGCGTACATATCCTCGCTTAAAGCCAAAAGCTGGGTAATTTTCAAATCTCTTATAACCTGATTTGCCGCAATATCCAAAGAAGCGTCTATTTTTCTAAAAGAAACAGATACGATTAAAATAGAAATAATAACGGTTACTATAATAAGCTCAAGAAGGGTAAAAGAAGGAAGAAAACGTTTGATTAAAGTTCTTCCGCTTTATCAACTTGATAAAGAATGTCATCCCAAGGATGTCTGTACATTGGCATTCCAAGTCTTTTTTCATCAAGAATATGTCCGATAAACCCGATACTTCTTCCTAAAATAAAGAATGCGTTAAGAGTACCGCTTTCGATAAATTCTTCGATTTCTTTCTCAGTATATCCTAACGCTCTCCACATATCAACCATTAAAATACCGATAGTACCGTCAACATTTAAAATTAAATTTTCTTTTTTAGCCGTTGTTTCTTTTTCCACTTCTAAAGCATAGTCAAGCAGCGGAGTTGCCGGGAAAAATTCTTTTGCATATTTTTTAAGTCCTTCAACTCTTTTATCAGGATTTCTTACAGATTTAATTCTATGTCCAATACCTGGAATTGGAATACCCTGTTTTTTCATATATGCTAAAAATTCTTTTGG
>JAMOSR010000103.1 GCA_027062985.1 Nautiliaceae bacterium | reverse complement strand
TTTTTTCATACAGGGAGCTTGGATATTATTTTATTTTAAATTATCCAAAAAAAATTATAGACCAGGAGATAAAAGATTTTTCTATTTTTGAGGATAAATATTTTGACAGGTTTGTAAAATCGGCGGTTATAAATAATCTTACCCAAATCAGACTGAGCCTTAGCAGAATAGATTATAAAAAATTTAATGATAAAGTAAAATGGTGGCTGTTTTTAAATGAAATGAAATTTAAAGAGTATAAAAAAGCGTTAAAAATTTTGAAATCCGTTAGGAAAAAAGGCTCAAAAGAGTATTTTTGGCTGTGGATGTTAAGTAAAAAAGATATTTATCTGGATAAGCTTCTTAATAACAGGCGAATAAATTTTTATACTTTATATGCCCATGAAGAAAAAAATATTCCTTTTGAAATAAAAAGCAAAATAGTTTTTAATAAAGTCAAAAAACCTAAATACAATCAGGAAAATCCATGGGATGTGCTTAAGTTTTGGGATGAGTTTGGAAAAAGAAAGGATTTATTTAATTTTGCAAAAGAGCTTGACAGCGAAAAATCCGAAGCCCTGAAGGCTTTAGTGCTGGATAAGGCTCATAAGTTTAGAATAAACTATTTTATAACCCCTAAAATGTATGAGGATAAAAATCTTTCTTTTAAGGCGTTTGTTTACGCTATAGCAAGACAGGAGAGCAGATTTGTGCCGGCGAGTGTCAGCCGAAGTTATGCTCTTGGAGTTATGCAGGTTATGCCTTTTTTGGTGCGTCAGATGAAAGGGGACGTTTTTTCTCAGTTTGATTATAATCAAAACGTAAAACTTTCCGTAAAACATCAAAAATGGCTTTTTTCAAAACTAAAAGACCCGCTAATGGTGGCTTACGCATATAACGGGGGAATAGGTTTTGTAAACAGGAAAGTACTTCCTTATTTTAAGTATAAAGGAGAGTTTGAGCCTTTTTTAAGTATGGAGCTGGTGCCTTACGATGAAAGTCGGGAATATGCAAAAAAAGTAATTGCAAATTATGTAATATATTCGCATATATTCGGGGATAAAAATTTAACTTTGCATAGACTGCTTAAAAAGTAAGATTACATTCTCCCCAGTGTCTGCTTTTGTATTCTATAACGACAGGTGCGGCATTATCGGTTGAGACGATATAATAATTCATCCAGCTATTGTAAAAAGGAAAATTTTTGTATAAAATGTAAGAAGGGATTGTTGAATTTATATCAGGTTTTTTTCCGTTAATTAAAAGGGTAAATTCCGTATTGTTAAGCGTATTGTCAAAATCGTTGTAAACGCCTATTAAAAAAGTGGGTTTTTGAAAATTTTTATAAATAGGGTTAAGATAGGTTACATCCAACAGGGCTTTTGTTTCAAAAGAGTTTATTATTTGACATCTTTTGGTGTGTTTCAGGGCTTTTTCATACAAAGGGTCTTTTTTCAAAATAGACGTTTTTACGTTGCAGCCTGTGAATATCAAAGCGATAATTAAAAGTAGTTTTTTCATAAAAAAACCTTTTTTATAAAATTATATCAAAAAAGGAGCATAATGAAATTTGAGGTTATAGGAATAGGAGAATTTAAAGGTAAATGTATTTACGATGAAGCGGAAGATGCTTTAATGGTGGATGACGAAGTTGTTGTTGATTTTAAGAAAAAAAGAGAAAACTATCTTAAATACACTAAATTTTTAATCAACAATCCATGGGGAAGGGAGTGGATAAGCTTTCAGTTCATACCCAATAAAAAGGCCATTATGCAGCGTCCTTTTGCTATTATAACGGCTCATAATCCAAAAGATTTGATACTTAACGATTTTTTAAATTTTATCAGAAACACGGAACTCGAAGGTGTTATTAAAACTCTTAAATATGAGTATATGACAAGTATAGGGGAGCTTTTCGATTACAGCGAACTCTCTTTTATAATTTATGATATTTCAAAACAGGAGGCTCTTAGAATAGGCAGTATGTTTGACCAGGATACTATTTTTTATAATTCCGGAGAAGAGATAACAATTACCCAGTGTGATAATAAAAAAGATATTTTGTATTATAACTTTAAAAAACATTTTAAAGGTTGAAAATGGAAGATTATAAAAACAGGAAACTAACAAAGCCCGAGCTTGCCGGCGTAATTGCGGCTTTACTTATGTTTTTTGGAGTAGGTATGATTATGGGTGGAAGCGCTTCGGGAAACGATACTCTTTTTTTTGCAGGAGTCGGGCTTTTTAGTATGGGAAGCGCTATAGCCCTTTATCTTTTGTTTAAATACAAACCTAAAGAAGATAATGATTTTTAAGTGTGTTTTGTGCGGAATTTTTTCTTTTAGTCCGGTATGTGAAAAATGTCAGCGGGATTTTTTGAAACCCAGTATCGAGTATAAAGATGAAATAGTCAGTTTTTACAGGTTTGATGACATAAAAGAACTTTTACATTACAAATATGAAAAATTCGGAAGCCGTATATTTTGGATAATGGCTAAGAATTCTTTAAAAATTTTTGCAAGGAATTATTTTGAGAAAGCTTTTTTAATACCGGTTGACGACAATCCTGAAAAAGGGTATTCGCATACCGCTATTTTGGCAAAGTCTATGCAGACAAAATATTTAAAACCTCTTTTTTCGTCCCTTAGGGCTTCAAACTCTTTTAAATACGCTTCTAAAAGCTTAAAAGAGAGGCTTTCAAATCCGAGAAATTTCGTTTATAAGGGGGCAGGGGATATCGATGTTATATTAATAGACGACGTTACCACAACTTCACTTACTCTTAAAGAAGCGAAACAGACTCTTAAAAAACACAACGTAAACGTTCTTTTTAGCGTGGTTTTGGCAAGAGGTTAAGTTAAGCTTTTACTATCGCCGTTATTATGGTAAAATTTGAATAAAAAAGGATTTGGATGCAGGTAATTCCGGTTAAGATTGAAGATACGCTTGCAAAAAGCTATCTTGAATATTCTATGAGCGTAATTGTAGGAAGAGCGCTTCCTGATGTAAGAGACGGTTTAAAACCCGTTCACAGAAGAATATTATACGCTATGTATAAAATGGGTATTACTTCAAGCTCTCCTTATAAAAAATCTGCAAGAATAGTTGGGGATGTTATAGGTAAATACCATCCTCACGGAGACAGTGCCGTTTATGAGGCTCTTGTCAGAATGGCTCAGGATTTTTCTATGAGAGAGCCTTTAATAGACGGACAGGGTAACTTCGGGAGTATAGACGGCGATAATGCGGCCGCTATGAGATATACGGAGGCTAGACTTACAAAAATAGCCGAAGAGCTTTTAAGGGATATCGATAAAGATACCGTTGATTTTGTCCCTAATTATGACGGAAGCGAAACGGAACCCGTCGTACTTCCGGCACGTTTTCCTAATCTTTTGGTAAACGGAAGCAGCGGTATTGCTGTGGGAATGGCGACAAATATTCCGCCGCATAACTTAAGCGAACTTCTTGACGCTCTTATTTATATGATAGACAATAAAGATGCAAAACTTGAAGATATTTTGCAGTTTGTTAAAGGTCCCGATTTTCCAACCGGCGGTATTATTTACGGAAAAAGCGGAATTTTAGACGCTTACAAAACCGGCAGGGGAAGTATCAAAATAAGAGCAAAACACCATATAGAACATAAAGGAAACAGGGATGTTATTGTAATAGACGAGCTTCCGTATCAGGTAAACAAAGCTAAACTTATAGAAAAAATAAGCGACCTTGTAAAAGAAAAAATTCTTGATGGTATAAGTGAGGTCAGGGATGAGAGCGACAGGGAAGGCATAAGAGTCGTAATCGAGCTTAAAAAAGACGCTATGAGCGAGATTATTCTTAATAATTTATATAAACATACTCAAATGCAGGTAAGTTTCGGTATTAATATGCTGGCTATTATCGATAAAGAACCGAAACTGTTTAATTTAATGGAAATTTTAAATACATTTATTAAGTTTAGAAAAACGGTTGTTATCAGAAGAACGATATACGAACTTGAAGCCGCCAAAAAAAGAGCCCATATTTTAGAGGGGCTTTTAATCGCTCTTGCGAATATTGACGAAGTGGTGGAACTTATCAAAAAAAGCGACACTACAAAAGATGCCCGTGAAAAGCTTATGAAAAAATTTGATTTAAGCGAGGTTCAGGCTCAGGCAATTCTTGATATGAAACTAAGCCGCCTCACTTCCCTTGAAATTGAAAAACTTGAAAAAGAGTATGGCGAACTTATGGAAAAAATAGCTTATTTAAACTCTATTTTAAAAGAAGAGAGTGTTTTAAATAACGTAATTAAAGAAGAATTTAAGGAAATTCAGCAAAAATACTCAAGTAAAAGACTAACCGAGATTACAGACGCCGAAGACGATATTGACATTGAGGATTTAATTCCAAATGAAGAGATGGTGGTTACCATTACCCACAGGGGATACGTAAAAAGAGTTCCTTTAAAAACGTATGAAAGACAAAACAGGGGAGGAAAAGGCAAAAAAGCTCTGACTACTTACGAAGACGATTTTATAGAGGATTTTTATATTGCAAAAGCTCATGATACGCTTATGATTATTACCAATAAAGGACAGCTTCACTGGCTGAAGGTTTATAAAATTCCTGAAGGCAGCAGGACCAGTAAAGGAAAAGCGATAGTCAATCTTATAAATCTCGATAAAGATGAAAAAATACAGACTATTATTAAAACAAGCGATTTTGACCCAAGTAAATCTTTAGCTTTCTTTACGAAAGAGGGAATAGTAAAAAGAACGAATTTAAGTGAATTTAAGAATATAAGAAGCACGGGCGTTAGGGCTATTACGATAGACGAAAGCGATGAGCTTGTTACCGCTAAAATAGTAAAACCTGAGGATAAATATCTTTTTATAGCTACAAAAAAAGGTATGGCTATAAGATTTCCTGTTGACAGCGTCAGAGAAATGGGAAGAAGCGCTAGAGGAGTTAAAGGGATTACATTTAAAATAGAAGGCGATGAGGTTGTTGGGGCTTTATCTCTTGAGGATGAAAATCAGGAAATTTTAACCGTTAGCGAAAAAGGTTTTGGAAAAAGAACGGAAGCTAGTGCTTACAGGCTGACAAACAGGGGAGGAAAAGGTGTAATAGCGATGAAACTTACCAATAAAACCGGAGATTTGGTAGGAGTTGTTGCGACTGAAGATAATCATGACCTTATGCTTTTAACAAGTAAAGGTAAAATGATAAGAGTTTCTATCGGTTCGATAAGCAAAACAGGAAAAAACACCCAGGGAGTTAGAATAGTAAAACTTGACAGTGACGATAAAGTGGTAAGCGTTGCCAAAACTCCTTCCACCAAAGAAGAAAC
>JAMOSR010000102.1 GCA_027062985.1 Nautiliaceae bacterium | reverse complement strand
TCTTGAGATTCGCTAAGCATCAATTCATAAGGGTTCATACCCTCTTCTCTCATAGGCACTTTATCAAGATACATTTTAAGTCCACTACCCGATTTACTCGCCATTTCAAAACTGCTTGAAGTAAGTCCTGCCGCTCCCATATCCTGAATACCTACGATATAATCCGTTTTAAAAAGCTCTAAACACGCTTCCATTAAAAGTTTTTCGGTAAACGGGTCACCCACCTGAACCGTAGGTCTTTGGTCTTCATCTCCTTCTTTAAAACTATCACTACTCATAACGGCCCCGCCAAGTCCGTCGCGTCCTGTTTTAGACCCTACATAAATCACAGGATTTCCCACACCTTCTGCTTTTGCGTAAAAAATCTCATCTTGTTTCGCAAGTCCTAAAGCAAATGCGTTTACTAAAATATTTCCTTTATAACTGTCTTCAAATGCCGTCTCTCCTCCGATTGTAGGGACTCCAACACAGTTTCCATATCCGGCAATCCCGGCAACTACCCCGCTTAAGAGGTGTCTATGAAGTTTTGCTATATCGTCATTTCCTTTAATATGAGCAAATCTGATGGCGTTAAGGTTCGCAACAGGTCTTGCTCCCATGGTAAATACGTCTCTTAAAATTCCCCCAACTCCCGTCGCAGCACCCTGATAAGGTTCGATAAAACTCGGATGGTTGTGAGATTCCATTTTAAATACAGCAGCCATTCCATCACCGATATCAATAACTCCGGCATTTTCTCCCGGACCTTGAATAACCCAAGGCGCTTCAGTCGGGAAACCTTTTAAATAACATTTACTTGATTTATAAGAACAGTGCTCACTCCACATAGCACTGAAAATTCCAAGTTCTACAAGATTTGGTTCTCTTCCTAAAATTTTTACTATATGTTCATAATCTTCTTTAGTTAATTTATGACGCGCAAGAATTTCATCAAGCTGAGATTTATCTATTTCCATATATCCCATATCAAACCTTTTTTATTTGAATTTTACCATTAAAATTCAATATTCTCAATATCTTTTTTTTCACTAAGTTTCATTATAAGCTTTTGAGAAAAGAGTTCATGACAATTAGGACATCTGGTTGAATAAAGAGGAAACGTTTTTTTACACTGAGAACAGATATATTCAAATTCAAGTTCACCCAAATTTTGAGGCAGATATTTTAATGCTTCTATTTCAAAAGGCGCCTTTTTTTCGCATTTTTTAACTTTTTTAGCAGCCCATACATTACAGAATTTTTCATTGTCCGGAATATCTTTTCTATTCCAGTATAAATCCAAATCCTCATAAACATCTAAAATATCATAAGCTTTTTCAGGATTAGTTTTAAAAAGATAAGATACATATTCCCGTCTGACAAACGGATATTTTTTATAAATATCATCAAAACTTTCAACATCTTTACAAAATTCTTCCAAATTACATCCATGTGTTAGATAAAGTTTTATTAATGCATTTGCCTTTTCTTTTGGCAAATCAACTCCAAGTTCGTTAAAAACTTCTAAGACATCGACAATTTCTTTATAATTTCCAAGCTTTTCATCAATCCATATCAAAAGTTTAAGAGCCTCCCTGTCCCTTGGTCTTATTTTTAATACTTTATAAATAATATTTTTTGCTTTTTCCAAAAAACCCGCCTTAAAATATAAAAGCGCTATACTTTTTAAAATATCCGGAGAATTTTGCTGTTTTTCGATTAAAAGATAGATTTTAAGAGCTTTTTCATAATCCCCTTTTATTTCATATGCCCTTGCTAAAAGTAAAAGGGCGCTTATTGAATTTTTATCTACTTTCAAATCTTCAATCTCAACATATTCAAAATCTCTTAAGAGTTTTTCTATCTCTTTTTGTTTTAAAATCTCTTTTAATTTCCCAAAACCAAGCGTTAAAATTACTGTCACAAGTATAATTAGGAAAAAAACAATTACGCTAAAAAGAGGGTCTCTGTAATCCAATTCGCACCTTTTTTTATAGTATAATACCAAAATGATAAGCAAAGAATCCATTGAAAATCTAAAATCCCTCATCGATATCGTTGATGTAATCGGCAATTATGTTCAGTTAAAAAAAGCGGGCAGCAACTATAAAGCCCTGTGTCCGTTCCACAGCGAAAAAACCCCTTCTTTTGTAGTCAGTCCCGCTAAACAGATTTATCACTGCTTTGGATGCGGTGCCAGCGGTGATGCTATAAAATTTGTTATGGAAATTGAAAAGCTCTCTTATAAAGAAGCCATTGAAAAACTGGCAAGCATGTATAATTTCAAACTCGAATACACTTCAAATTCAAATTTTTTATCAATCGACCTGCTTGAAAAAGTAAATAATTTTTACAAAGGTGAACTTTATAAAAACAAAACCGCATATGATTATCTTAAAAACAGAGGGCTTTTTGATTCAACGATAGAAAAGTTCGGCCTTGGGTATGCGCCTGAGAGTTTTAAACAGATGAAATTTTTTAAAGACGCAAACCTTGATAAAAAAGAGCTTACAGCCTTGGGTGTCTTGGTAGAAAACGGCGAATACCCGAGACTTATCGAAAGAATTACGTTTCCCATATTTTCCCAAAGCGGTAAAATCATCGCATTTGGCGGAAGGACCATAACAAACCATCCGGCAAAATACATAAACTTTACCAATACAAAAGTTTTTAATAAATCAAAAACGTTTTACGGATATAATTTTGCAAGGGAGCATGTTTTAAGAAAAAAAGAGATAATAATTACCGAAGGTTATATGGACGTAATTATGCTTCACCAAGCGGGAATTGAAAATTCCGTTGCCACTCTTGGAACAGCCCTTACAAAAGAACATCTCCCGATACTTAAAAAAATAGAACCAAAAGTAATAGTAGCTTATGACAGCGACTCTGCGGGAATTAACGCCGCTCTTAAAGCATCAAAACTTCTTTTTGCAGAATTTTTTGACGGAGGCGTAACACTTTTTCCTGAAGGTCTTGACCCGGCTGATGTGGTAAAAGAAGGAAAAGATGTTAAAAATTTTTTCTTAAATCCCATAAAATTTTCCGATTTTATTATCGATTTTACAATAAAAAAATATAACATTAAAAATGTTCTTGAAAAGAAAAAAGCAATTGATGAGTTTAAAGAATACATCTCAACGCTTCCTGAAATCTTAAAAGAAGATTTTTCTATAAAAGTATCCCAAAGGCTTCAAATTTCACCTCAGCTCTTAAAAGTCAAATCAAAACCCGCTATTTCACATGAACAAAACATCAATATGAATAAAAAAATAGATGTCGCAGAAGCCAGCATAATAAAAACATTATATGAAAACCGTGAATGGATGGATGAAATTGTAGAATATCTAAGTCCTGAGATGTTTAACACCCATCAAGAAGAGCTGCAGCTTGTTTATAAAGAAGATTTTGAAAACCCGAAACTTCTTGACATAGTTCTAAGAGACGATATAATGGTGCTTGATTACGATACGTTAAAATCACAGATTATTAAATTACTGATACCGTATTACAAAAATAAGCTGATTCAGATTAAATACGATACAACACTTAACAGCAATAAAAGAATGCATCTATTAAAAGAAATAAATACAAAATTATTAAAATTAAAGAAAGGACAGTTGGTTGAAAGCGCTATCTCTATTTAGCGGCGGGCTTGACAGTGCTCTTGCCGTAAAAATTATACAGGACCAGGGAATAGAAGTTGAAGGCGTTTATGTGGATTTAGGATTTGAATCCAATAAAGAAAAAATAAAACACCTTCAAAAACTGGCAGACGAACTTGGCATTAAACTAACGGTAATTGACGCAAAAAAAGAATATATAGAAAAAATTCTCTTTTCACCGGTTTACGGATACGGGAAAAATATGAACCCGTGTATCGACTGCCACGCATTTATGATAAAAAAAGCAAAAGAATATATGGAAAAATCGGGAGCAAAATTTATTATAAGCGGAGAAGTTGTAGGACAAAGACCTATGAGCCAGAGACTACCGGCCCTTAATGCCGTAAATAAACTCTCAAACGCCCAGGGACTGGTACTAAGACCTCTTAGCGCAAAACTTCTGCCTCCTACCTTACCTGAACTTGAAGGCTGGATTGACAGGGAAAAACTGTTAGGAATTAGCGGAAGAGACAGAAAAGTACAATTAGAACTTGCTAAAAAATACGGGCTTGAAAATTTCGAATCGCCAAGCGGGGGATGTTTGTTGACAGATATAAATTTTTCAAAAAGATTAAAAGATTACTATAAATATCTTCCTCTCACGCCTGAAGAAATTGATGTTTTAAAAGTCGGAAGACATTTTAATATAGATGGTTTTAAAATAATTATTTCAAGAAACAAAGACGAAAATCCTCCTTTAAAAAAATATAAAGGTGAAATGTTTGAAAAAATGTTTATTTTAGAAAAACCGGGACCTGTCGGTCTTATTCAAAAAGACGCTCCTGAAAAGATTAAAAAACTGGCTGCCGATATGATGATAAGTTATACAAAATTTGACGAAGGTGAAGTAAAAATAGGCGAAAAAGTTTACAAAGGAGAAAAAAAAGATAAAAAAATATTTGCTCAATATCTTATTTAATTTTTATATATCCATTATCATATAACCAGTTATAAATTTTACTCACTATCTCTCCGGCCGCACTTCCCCCATGTCCTCCGTGTTCTATAAGCACCGTTACCACATATTGAGGATTCTTATAAGGGCCAAATGTAGTAAGCCATGCATGAGAGCGGTGAAAATAAGCAAGTTCCTCTTCTTTTTTCCTTTTTTTTACTTCCTGAGGTATGGAATAAACCTGGGCAGTCCCTGTTTTACCGGCTATGGTTATTTTCGTATTTATATAAGAAGTAGCGGTACCTCCAGGGGCATTACACACCTGCCACATTCCTTTTTTTATCATCCACAGGTTTTTTTTCTCTTTTTGTGACAATACGTCTTTTAATAACGGTTTTGTTAAATTATCATTGATTTTTTTAACAATAAAAGGTTTAGGAAGTTTCGAAGTCGCTATAAGCGCAGTATTTACGGCAACCTGCAAAGGAGTCGCAAGAAAATACCCCTGCCCTATAACGGCATTGAGGGTTTCTCCTATAAACCAAGGCTGATGAAACCTGTTGGCTTTCCACTCCTTATTGGGCACTATTCCGCTTTTTTCATTAGGCATATCTATTCCGGTTTTTTTTCCAAATCCCATCTTTTTTAAGTTTTCAGCTATATAATCTATTCCAAGTTTAAGCCCCATTTTGTAATAATAAACATCAACGCTTCTTCTTATTGCTTTAAAAACATCAACTTCGCCATGTCCTCCGCTTTTCCAGTCCCTAAATTTCCTGTTTCCTATCTGTAAATACCCGGGACAGTAAATTTTTTGCCAAGGATTCCA
>JAMOSR010000101.1 GCA_027062985.1 Nautiliaceae bacterium | reverse complement strand
GGACTTATAAAAATATTGCAGAGATGAGAGATGAACTTTTTAGACTTGGTCTTTCTTTTTCAAAAACCCGTGAATTTGCTACATCAGACCCTGATTATACCCGTTGGGACCAGGAGTTTTTGATTAAAATGTATGAAAATGGGCTGCTTGAGAGAAGGACTCAAAAAGTAAACTGGTGTGAGCATTGTCATACGGTTTTGGCAAATGAGCAGGTTGAAGATGGGAAATGTTGGAGATGCGATAATGAAATTGAAATTAAAGAGCTTCCAGGGTGGTATATTAAAATTACAAAGTATGCAGACGAGCTTTTAGAGGATATTGATAATAAATTAAAAGGTAACTGGCCTGATAAAGTTTTGACAATGCAAAAAAATTGGATTGGAAAATCAAGCGGGCTTAAATTTAAATTTAACCTATCAGATGAAAGTAAAGAGAAACTAAATAATGCTTTTGACGGATATGAAGTATTTACAACACGTCCTGATACAATTTATGGAGTAACCTACTCAGCCCTTGCACCAGAACATCCTATTGTGGATTATATGCTTGAAAACGGGCTTTTTGATGAAGAAACAGAAAAAAAGGTACGTCATATCCGCTCAATTCTTCCAAAAGAGCGTCAAGCAATGGAAAAAGAGGGGGTATATCTTGGAATTGATGTTATTCATCCTTTAACTAAAGAAAAAGTTCCTGTATGGCTTGCAAATTTTGTACTGATGGATTATGGAACAGGTGCCGTTATGGCCGTACCTGCTCATGATGAGAGGGATTTTGAATTTGCAAAAAAATATAACCTTCCTATTAAATGGGTAATTAAACCTGAAAATGAAGAGCTTGATAAAACAAAAGCTTATACGGGAGAAGGTATTTTAATTAACAGCGCTGAATTTAGTGGAATGAAAAACACTGAGGCAAAAGAGGCTATTATTAAAAAATTTGAAGAGCTTGGTATTGGAAGAAAAGAGATAAATTACCGTCTTAGAGACTGGGGGATAAGCCGTCAGAGATATTGGGGAGCACCGATTCCTTTTGTTAAATGTAAGAATTGTGGAATAGTGCCTGAAAAACTTGAAAACTTGCCAATAACCCTGCCTGATGATGTAGAAATTACAGGAAGTGGAAACCCGCTTGAAGAGCATCCTACCTGGAAATATACAAAATGTCCAAAATGTGGGGGTGATGCTGTTAGAGAAACTGATACGATGGATACATTTATTCAAAGCAGCTGGTATCAGTTTAGGTATATTACGGACTTTCATAAGTATAAAGATGTTCCATTTAGAAAAGAGGATGAGAAATATTGGATGGAGGTTGATGAATATATCGGCGGGATAGAACACGCTATTTTACATCTTCTTTATGCAAGATTTTTTACAAAAGCCCTAAGAGACCTTGGGTATGCGAGTGTTGATGAACCTTTTAAAAAGCTTTTAACTCAAGGAATGGTTTTAAAAGACGGTGCTAAAATGAGTAAAAGCAAAGGAAATGTGGTAAATCCTCAGGATATTGTTCAAAAATATGGAGCAGACACTGCAAGACTTTTTATTCTGTTTGCTGCACCGCCTGAAGTTGAGCTTGAATGGAAAGAGAGTGGAGTTGAGGGGGCTTACAGATTTTTAAACAGACTCTATCAAAACGCTGCTAAATGTTATAAAACGGATAAAATTCCACAAATTGACACTTCTAAACTTAGCAAAGAGGAAAAAGAGGCAAGAAGAAAAGTATATGAAGTCTTAAAAAGAAGTAAAGATACATATGAGAGGACTTTTGCTTTTAACACTTTAATTGCGGCAAGTATGGAGGCTCTAAACGCCCTTAATAAAATCGACAATAAAGATGTTTATACAGAAGGATATTGGATTTTGATGAATGTACTTGAACCTGTTATCCCTCATATTACCAGCGAAATAAGTGAAGAGCTTTTTAGAAGGAATAATTTCGGCGAAATTAAAATAGATAAAGAAGCTCTTAAAAAAGATGAAATTAACTATCCAATCCAAGTTAATGGTAAAAAAAGGGCTGAGATTTCTCTGCCTGCTGATATAAGCAAAGAGGAAGCTCTTAAAAAAGCAAAAGAGGCGGTTAAAAAGTATATTGAAGGAAAAGAGGTTGTTAAAGAAATTTTTGTTCCAAAAAGAATTATAAATTTTGTAGTAAAAGGATAAAATCTGAAAAAAACTCTTTTTTTTCTTTTTTTATTGTTAGGATGCGGGTATAAACCAAGTGTTTATTATCAAAATAAAATTTTAGGCGATAATATAAAAGCGGTTGTGGAAATAGACCCTTCAAAGCCAAGAGAGACTATTTTTTTAAAAGATGCTTTAAACGATGCAATTTATACAATTCTTAACAAAAACGTATGCACTCAAAACTGTGATACAACTATTGTAATAAACCCGAATTCTTCTTCTATTTATCCTCTTGATTATGATGAAAACGGACTTCCTGTATTATACAGAAGCAGTGTGGTTTTAAAAGCGGAAGTAATTGATAAAAACTCTATTAAAAGAAATTATGTTGTAAGCGGTACATATGATTTTAAAATAGGCTCAAGTTCTATTCTTACAGACCAGATTACTCTTGAAGCTTATAAAAGGGCAAGTATAAACGCACTTGATAAACTTTTTGCAAAAATAACAAAAGATGGGGCAAATAATGACAATTAAAGACATAGCAAAAAAAGCTCTTAGTTATTTTAAAGACAGGGGCTATATTTTTACTCCAAAAGAGTATGAAGAGGTGTTTTGCAAAATTTCAAAAAGAAACGGCATTATTATTGATGACTGTAATAAAATAGCAAAATATCTCTCAAAACTTGACAGTCGTTATCAGGCTTTAGCAAGAAGTTATAATATAAAAAACTTAGACGAATTTTTAATTTTTCTAATAAGCTATTTAAACAGAGAAGATGTAAGCAAAGAAAAAGAGACAATTGATAATCTTTTTTTGTATGTTAAACGGGCTTTAGATGTTATAGCTGTTTTGCCTATTGTTAAATCAAAAAAAATTGCCTTAAAACATCTTGATTTTATTAAGCCTTATATGAGCAAAGAAGAGTGGGAGAGATTAAGGAGTGAATGGATAGAGTTTTTAGATACTTTTGATGCTTCTGTTGTAAGACGTGGGGCTGCGTATGCCGGAATAAAAAGTGAAGATGCTTTAGAGGTTATTGAGGCTTTAATGAAAAAACTTGATGAGGGTCCTGATTTGTCTCATTTGATTGAGAGTATTATTTATACTTTGACACCAAGTTATGCCCCTTTTATGAGTGATGAGGTAGCTGCGCTTAAAAGACAGTTAAAAGAAAATCCTGATATTATTCTAACTCCCGCTTTTGCAGAAGATTTAAAAATTTTGACAGATAAAAGAATTAAACTTGATAAAGACGAACTTAAAAGAAAATTAAAAGACCTTGATAAAATTGCTGAGAGATTATCTATTAAGATTTTAAGGATTCTTCAAAAAACAGATGGAAGTGCTAAGGAAATTAAAGATATTAAAAACGAACTTGAAAACTGGCGGTTTGAAGAATCTGAAGATTTTGAGTCTATAAAAGAGAAACTTTTAAAAATAGCAACTTCTCTTGATAAAGAGATTGATGAATTTTCAAAAGATGTGAAAAAAGAAGATGAAGAGGTTGAAAGGTTAAAACAAAAAATTAAAGAACTTGAAAAAAAAGTCAAAAAACTATCCCGTGAAATTAAAACAGACTTTTTAACCAATATAGCCAATAAAAAAGCAATAATGGAAGAGCTTAAAAGACAGGAGAGCTCTTTTAAAAGATATGGAACAATCTATTCTGTGGTATTTTTTGATATAGACCATTTTAAAAATATAAATGATACCTACGGACACGATGCGGGAGATGTTATTTTAAAAACACTTGGACTTTTATTTAGACGATATGCAAGGGATGTTGATATGATAGGGCGCTTTGGAGGAGAGGAGTTTGTAGCAATTTTGCCAAACACCAATAAAGAGGGGGCGTATAGATTTGCCGAAAAATTAAGAGAAATTGTCCAAAAAGCAAAGTTTATGTATAAAAATACCCGTATTAATGTAACTGTATCGGGTGGAGTTGCAACTAGAGATGAGGTTAATTCTCAAGAAGAGCTTTTGAAAAAAGCTGATGAGAGACTTTATCTTGCTAAAAAAAATGGAAGAAACAAGGTTTGTGCAGATGATGAGTGTAAATGAATTTTTAGAAAAAAAACCTCTTTTTTATAAAGAAATCGATATTTTTAGAATGCCAAGAGCGTATAGTTTAATAAAAGATAAAATAAAAATACCTCCTGTAATTCATATTGTAGGGACTAACGGAAAAGGTTCTACGGGAAGATTTTTAGCTCATACGCTTTTAAAAAGAGGTTATAGTGTCGGGCATTATACCTCTCCTCATATCTTAAAATTTAATGAAAGAATATGGATAAACGGCAGTGATATAAGCGATGAAGAGTTGGAAAAAATTCATCAAAAACTTCAAAAACTTCTTCCAAAAGATGTGATAAATTCGCTTAGTTATTTTGAATATACGACTTTTCTTGCCGCTTTAGCATTTGAGGGGCTTGATTTTGTAATTTTAGAAGCCGGGCTTGGGGGAGAGTTTGATTCTACAAATGTTTTTGATAAAAAAATCTCGTTAATAACTACTATTGACAGGGATCATGAAAATTTTCTTGGGAATTCAATAAAAGAGATAGCCACGACAAAGTTAAATTCTATTGAAAATGAAGCAATTATCGGAAAGCAAATTCATAATATTGAAGATGTAATTTTTGAAAAAAGATGTGAGGGTAAAAAGATTTATAGTTATCTTGATTTTTTTGAAGTTGAAGAGATTAAAGAGTTAAGAGTCGGCTTTAAATTCGCTTCATTTTTATTTTCGAATTATTTACTGGCTATGAGTTTTTTAAAAAAAGAAAGAATACCTTTTAGGATAAATGATTTAGAGGATTTGAAACTTCCCGGAAGGTTTGAAGAGATTGAAAAAAATTTGTGGATAGATGTAGGGCATAACCCTTTAGCCGCAAGGGAGATTGTAAAAAACCTTCCAAAAAAAGTAAATCTTGTGTATAACACATATGCAGATAAAGATTATAAAGAGATTTTAAAAATTTTAAAGCCTAAAATCAATAAACTTTATTTAATAGATGTAAAAAACGACCGGATAGAAGATAAAGAGAGAATAAAAAAAGCGGCAAATGAGCTGGAAATTGAAGTAGAAGAATTTAAAAAAATTGAAAAGCCTATGCTTGTTTTTGGAAGTTTCAGTGTGGTTGAGGAGTTTTTAAAATGGAAAAAATACAAAAAATAGTTGAAATTTTAAAAGAGTATAATCCAAAAGCGGTATATCTTTTCGGTTCGCGCGCAAGAGGGGATAATCTTAAAAATTCCGATATTGATATTGCGGTGGATATTGATTTGAATTTTAG
>JAMOSR010000100.1 GCA_027062985.1 Nautiliaceae bacterium | reverse complement strand
TCTCATCCATTTTCCCATTTTCATATTATGATAAGCCCAGGATAAATACTGCATATCTATTTGAGCCACGTCTTCTATAAGCATACCTTTATATTTGCCTACGTTAAATCTAAACTGCATAGGCTCTTCAAGGTTTGCTAAATGGTGTTCTATTGAATATTTAACGTCAGGGTCGAGGTCGGTTGATGTTAATATATATTCGATGTAATCAGGATTATTGATTATAACGTCTTTTATCTTTTCGAATTTATATTTGCCATGATAGAATTTATCGTAAAGGACCGGTTTTTTGGTAAGTTCTATTAAATCATCAAGGGATTTGTCAAAATTTTTAATTATATATTCAAATAAAAGGCCAAGTACCACAACGTCTCCTAAAGCGTCATGGGCGTTTATTTTTATATTATATTTTTTACATATTTCAGGCTCTTTTTTATAAAGTCCAAGAGCGTATCTGTTGTATTGAAGAGAAAATTTTCCCTCAGGAATCAGGTGTTTTAATATTCTAAACGTGTCTATTAACTTAAAAAAAGAGTTAAATCCTTCTTTTTTTAACATATCCAAATCAAAAGCGGCATTGTGTATTACTATTAAATTATCGGCATGGTTTAATTCTTTTAATCTTTTGTAAGCATCAGTATGTTTTATAGGCGGTTTGTTTTCTATCATTTCATTTGTTATATGGTGGACCGCCATAGCTTCAAAACTGATTGGAATAGGAGGTTTTACAAGCTCGTTATGTACTTCTTCTATTTCCAGGTTTTCATTCATAACAAGATAACTTAACTGACATATTCTGTCTTCGTCTTTATTTCCTGTAGTTTCCGTGTCAAGTATTATGATTTTCATTTTCTTCCTTAATTAGGGGTATTTGGATAATATATCCGCTTTCGTTGGTTTTTATTTCAAAGAAATTGTTGTTAAAATGCTTTAGAGGCGTACATTTTATAATAACCGAAATTATAGGATATTTTTGTTCGTTTAATTTAATATATTCTCCTATATTAATTTTTGTTTGTATAAACACCTCTTTTTGATTTTCAAAAATATCGAACAGTAAATTTAAAAAAGCTTTTTTGTTAAGATAAATTTCCGGAATGGAAGGGTCGTAATATACTTTAAAGGAAGTGTTCTGTTTTAGGTTAATATATTCTATTGCGAAATTTAAAAGCATAGATAAATCAACTTTTTCAAGTTCTTCTAAACGGATGGAATGAACATTAGTGTTTATAAGAAGCCTTATTCCTATCTGATTATCGTTTTGGTATCCTATTGAAAATCCGTTAAATTCTAAATCCTTAAATTGGATTTTTTTAAAATCGGTTTTGATGCCTTTTTCCTTAGGTGCGTTTTTTATAGTAAAATCAAATACTTCTTTTTTGTTAATATATGATAAAAATACTTCGGCTTCTTGGTTACAGTATATTATATTTCCTTTTTGATTGAAAATAATAAGAGGATTAATATCATATTCAATCCAAAATTCAAACATTTAAAGCCTTCATTTTTTTTGTGAGGGTTACTCTGTTGATTTTTAGTTTTTCCGATATTCTAAGTTTAGAGCCGTATTTTTGTCTCATAGCGGAAAAAAGTGTTTTTTCAAAGTCTTTAAGTTCTTCTTCGTAGGTTTTATGATTGTGAAGATAATATTCGTATAATAGTTGTAAAGTTTCTTTTTTTGAAGAAGGATATAGGAGGTGTTGATATACCTGTCTTTTTAGAGAGTTTAAATTTTCACTGATATCCGGGGATTGTATGTTGATTTCTTTTTCTATTTTTAAGGTTTTTTTTGCTTCTTTTTGGAAAAGTTTAATAAAATTTTCTATATCTTCGGGATGGTCTTTTAGCGGTTTTAATTCGATGTCCATCGTAAAATATTTTTTTAATAAATCTTTATTTAAAGGTTTAGTACCTGTGGCTATAAAGAAATTTATTTTAAATTCAAGAGAAGGATTTTTATCAAAATCTTCTATTATGACCGGATTTATTGTAGCGTTTAGAGGGTTTATTACCGCGTTTGGAGCTATGTATCTTGCAAGAAAGCTTTTGCCAACGCCTTTTTCTCCCCATATGTAAATGCTTAATTGAAGTTCTCTAGCCATATCCGCTAAGTTTTTGATTTTTTTTAAGTATTCGGATTTTGCTAAAAACATAAGAGCCTTTTTGGTGGAATTATATCAAAAACAAAAAAAGCGATTAAAAAAGATTAAAAATATCTTTTATTTGATTTTTAGATTTTTTTTGTTAAAATCAGACAAAAAAAGGAGCTAAAAATGCTTACCCCTAAAAGACCAGATGTTGATATGAACAGTGAAGAATTTAAACAAGAAGAAGAAAAAACAAAAAAGTTTGTAGAAAAAGTGGTAAAACAGTTTGGATGGTGTTTAAATCCTAATAAAGAAGTTTATGATGCAATTGTTATGGGACTTACAAGAAATAAACTAATGTACGGAAAAAGATACTGTCCTTGTTTTATTCCTATGGGGGATAAGGATGACAGAATTTGTCCTTGCAAACCTGCGGTAGAACATGAAGTAAAAGAAGGTTGCTGTCATTGCGGAATTTTCTGTAACCCTGAGAAGTGTGATGAAATAACAAAGGAGCTTAATGAAAACGCTTGATTTAAGCTCTCCTGAATTTCAGCAGGAATTTTTAAAAACCGAAAAATTTGCCCATAAAACGGTTGAACAATTTGGATGGATGTTTAATCCTGACGAAGAAATAGTTGAGAGGGTTTTAAAAGGACTTACAAACAATAAACTGATGTACGGAAAAAGATTTTGCCCTTGTTTTCCGGTTATTGAAAAAGAGGGAAAATATGTCAGCAGTGATAACAGAATATGCCCGTGTCCCCAGGCTATAAAAGATGAAATTCCAAACAAAGGAGTTTGTCACTGCGGAATTTTCTGTACTCCGGAATATGTTAAAAATTATCAAAAAGAGCATCCTAAAAAACATGCTGAAGAGATAGATGGTATTAGTGTAGGAGAGCTTGAAAATATTTTAGAAAAAGAACAGATATTAGGACATGAGCTTGAACTTTTGCTAAAAGCCAGAGAAAAAGGTCTTTTGAGTTTTAAACTTATCGATATAAGAGAACCGTTTGAGCATCAGATGATGAGAATAAAAGGGACCGATAAATTACTGCCGATAAGCAGGGTGCAGTACGATTTGGATGAATGGATGAAATTAAAAGATGACAGAATAATAATTTATTGTCATGTCGGAAGCAGAAGCGGATATTTACAAAGAGCTTTAAAGCAGCAATTAGGATTTGATAAGGTTGGAAATCTTACATATGGAATAGCAGATTATCCTGGTGATATTGAAAGGGGATAGATGTTTGTTTTGGGAATTCCTGTAAAAAATGAAATATGCGTTCCTAGCAGCGAAGCTGAAAAATTCGCCAAAGTATTTGTGTAAATAACAGAGACGATTTAATAGGAAGCGTTCATTTCTTTATAACTCCAAAAGAAGAGTATGTTTTTGATTTTTTAGAGATGGGAGCCTAATATCAATATCGCTGTAACGAGTAAGGATTTAAAAGAAGCTTTAAAAAGAGATGGAAGAAATATTGAAATTGTGGATAAAGATTTAAACGCAAAAAGATTTTATCATTTTATAGTAATGGAGAAGTTTTTTGATAGTAAAAAAAGTGAATGATTGGTAAAGGATAAACATGTTTTTGGAAGCGGCATATGAGGTAGTCAGAAAAAGAGATAAAAAAATAAACGGATATTTTAAAAAGTGTCCAGATGATATAAGAGAGTTGTTTGAAGCTATCCTTAGAGAGCTTGGACTTGAGATAAACGATGAAAATCTTTTAGCTCTTAAAAAAAGGTTTTTTCATCTTCGAGAAGACAGTATTATAAATCTTTTGAGAAAAGGTAATTTCAGCGAAGATGAGATTAAAGAGATTCAGCTTGATTTATATGAACTTACTAAAAATTTTTGGATTAAAGAACATGAAAAACTAATTGAGGATATTGCTCCTTTTATCGGACCTTTTTATGCGGAAATTTTAAGAGGTGTTCATAAAATAGGAATTGCTTTTAGCAAATGGCAGCCACATTGGACAAAGCATATTATCCATACGGTAAATGAGGATTTGTCTTTAGAGTTTGCCGGTGATGAAGCGAAAATTATGACATATCTTATAGAAAAAGACCTTCTTGATAAAGTGAATGAAAAATTAAGCGAAAGATGTTATTCTGTTTTGGTGAAAACGGATGAAGGAAATTATGTTGTTAAAACATATGCCGAAGTTTTTGAAGAGGAGGTAAATGAAGCGGTAAATGCGGTAGACGAGCTTATTTTGGCGCTTGAAGATTTAAGCGACGAATATAAACTTCAGTGGATTTTATATTTTAACGCATTAAAAACGGCGCTTCTTGAGAGAAAAAGAGGTGAGGCTATTAAAAAGTGGGCTGCCGTTGATAAAATATGGATGGATATAAAATCTCCTGTTCAGGTAGGTCATCCCCTTGAATATTATGAAGATAAATACAGAAAAGCGGTAGCCCTTGAGCTTGACGTCAGAATTAAAAATCCGAAACTTAAAAGCGAAGTAAAAGATAGTATTGTAAAAATGTATAAAAAGTATTGTAAAGACGAAAAACTTTTAAAAACAGCACTTTTTAATATAGAAAAAACCCAGCTTTATATATCAACTCCTGCTACTTTTTACGGTGCGGAGTTTAACGGACTTTTCAGCGCCCAGGTTGTGCCGAACGACGAAGAAGTAAGCGCCGAAAAAGGCAAAAAAATATTCGCTTTTGTGGATAAGGTGTATGAAGACATCAAAGCAAGACCTAAAATGACATTAAGTTACGAGATACTTGGGAAAGAGTTTATGGATAAATTTTATAAAGACCTTGAGGATAAGGAAAAATTTGTAAAAGTGTATGACATTACGACAATAGGACATGAATTTGGGCATATATTATGGGTTGATGAAAATAGCGAAAGTGTTATGAATAAAAGCGGAATGTTTAAAAATATTGAGGAATTTAAAGCTACTAGCGGCGGTCTTATGGCTTTTTTTGAAAATGAAGATGCTAAACTTATCGATGCTGTTTTAGACGATACGATTAAAAGGGCTGTGGGGCTTATTGCGTGGATGGAAGTGGATGAGGTGTTGCCTTATTATATTGAAGGTCTTATTCATTTAACGGGTCTTTTTGAAAGCGGAGTTATTAGATTTAATGGGAAAAATTTAGAATATGATTATTCAAAATATAATGAACTTAAAAAATGGTATAAAAATACATATCTTGATTTAGCTGATACGTATGTAAAAAAAGAAGATGCTAAAAAATTTTTGGATAAATTCGTTTATAAAGACAAAAACTATTTCCCGATTAATAAAAATGCTGATAATTTCGTGAAATATTATTATCAAAGATATAAAGAAATCGGAGATAAGATTTATAA
>JAMOSR010000099.1 GCA_027062985.1 Nautiliaceae bacterium | reverse complement strand
TGGTAGGGGAGACGAGTTTTTTATGTGCCGTATTTACAAAACACAGACGCGAGGGCTTTAAATATTTAGAAGAATTTGTAGAAGATTTTAAAGCAAACGCGCCTATTTGGAAATATGATTTAATTAATGGTAAGAGAATTTTTGCAAAAGACAGAGCGAAAAAACTTCCGGGTGCGGGTATATTAAGTGAAAAATGAAAAGTGAAAAGTTATAAGGAGTAAAAATGGCGCATATAAGTTTTGAAGAGTCTATAAAGATTTTAAATAACAATTTGCCGCAGTGTAAATCAAGTGAGAGGGTATTTTTGGAAAATGCATTAAATAGAGTGTTGGCGGAGGATGTTGTAGCAAAATACGACAATCCTTATATGCCAACAGCCTCAATGGACGGGTATGCCGTAAAATATGAAGATATCGGTAAAGAAATTAAAATTATAGGACGAAATCCCGCGGGTACTTTTGAATATGACGAAATAAAAGAAGGAGAGGCCGTTAAAACTTATACGGGCTCGTTTATGCCAAAAGGGGCCGATACGCTTGTGCCGATTGAAAATGTTGAAGTAAGCGGAGATATTTTAAAAGTAATAAAAAAAGTCCAAAAAGGTTTTTCCGTAAGACCCGTAGGGGAAGATTTTAAAAAAGGTGAAGTTTTAATAAAAAAAGGGACTTTGTTAAAGCCGGGTGAAATCGGAGTGCTGGCATCCCTTGGAGTACCGGTTGTAAGTGTTGTTAAAAAGCCTGTAGTATCCGTGCTTGCCACAGGAGAAGAGGTTGTTGATTTGGATGAAGAGTATAAAATGGGGCAAATCAGAAGTTCGAATAATTATACTTTAACGGCCCTTGGCAGAAATTTCGGTTTTGAAGCTCACAATCTCGGCATTGCGGGTGATAATAAAAAAGCAATAAAAGAAAAAATAGTTGAAGCCCTTAAAAACAGCGATGTTGTAGTGACTACCGGGGGAGTCAGTGTGGGGGATTTTGATTTTGTAAAAGAGATAGTGGGAGAATTTGAAGTTTTGTTTCACGGCGTTAATATAAAACCTGGGCAATGGGTAATGCTCGCACGCGCAGGGGATAAATATATCGTATCTCTTCCGGGATTTCCTTACAGCTCTTTTGTTACGTTTTTACTTTATGTAGTGCCTATTTTAGAATCTCTTGAAGGAAAAAAAGTTCTAAAAAAAATAAAAGCCAGACTCTCTCACCCGTTTGAGAAAAAATTTGCCAAGTATCAGTTTGTGGCTGTGAATATCGAATATAAAGAGGGGGAATTTTATGTGGATACTTTTGGAAAAAAACAGGGAAGCAGCGGAATTTTGACAAACCTTATTAATAATAAAGCCCTTATGTGCCTTCCTGAAGGTTTATATAGCCTTGATGCCGGTGAAATGGTTGATGTTTTGGTTTATGAAAGAGTGATTTAGATAAAATTTCATTAAAAAAGGATATATATGGAAAATATCAAAACG
>JAMOSR010000098.1 GCA_027062985.1 Nautiliaceae bacterium | reverse complement strand
TTTTAATAGGTTTATTAATGATTTGGCTTAAAATATACCCCATTTTTTGAGCAAGTTCTAGATATTTTATAACCCATTCAGGTGTGTTTGCCGTATTTATAGGAAGATTTAAAGCGTTTGGATAACTACTGCCTCTTAGAGCCTCAATTATAGCTTCAGCTGCCTGGACTGCAATTCTCTCTTGTGATTCAATAGTATTTGCACCGATATGTGGTGTAACTGAAGTATTTTCAAGTTCAAAAAACGGATGTTCCGTTACCGGTTCTTTTTCAAACACATCTATTCCAAGCCATCTGATTTTTCCGCTTTTAAGTCCTTCATAAACATCTTTTTCATTATATAGTCCACCTCTTGCGCAGTTAATCAAAACTACGCCGTCTTTCATTTTTTCAATCTCTTTTTTTGTAATCATATTGATTGTTTCAGGTGTTTTTGGAGTATGGATTGTAATAAAATCACATTTAAGTATTTCATCAAAATCAGTCGTATATTTACATCCAAGGTCGGTTGCTTTGCTAGGGTCTATATACGGGTCATATGCTATTACATCCATTTCAAGCGCTTTTGCCCTGATACCCACACGGCTTCCGATATTACCAAACCCGATAATTCCGAGTTTTTTACCGGCAAGTTCAATTCCAAGCCATTTTTCCCTGTTCCATTCATGCTCTTTTTTTAAATTCCAAACCGCATTGGTAAAACTTCTAGCAGCCGTTAAAAGATGAGCCATAGTAAGTTCAACCGCTGCTAACGTATTAGCCGTTGGTACGTTCATAACAATAATACCTCTTTTAGAACATGCCTCAATATCTACATTATCAACACCAACACCCGCTCTGACTATTGCTTTTAATTTTTTTGCATGAGATAGAAACTTTTCATCAACTGGAGTCGGACTTCTTGTAATTACTCCGTCTGCATCCTCGATTACTTTTAAGAGTTCATCTTTAGGAGTTTTACTGGCATCTACAAGTTCGATATCTTTGGCTTTTTTTAATATTTCCATTCCTGCTTCATGAATCGGGTCACAAACTACTACTTTCATTTATATCCTTTTTTTAATTTTTTCTATTTTTACGTTAAAGTTATATTCTTTAAACAAGTTTAAAATCTTTTCAGCCTCCGCTAAACTTTTAAAAAGAATATAAATTTTTATCTCTTTTTTTTCTTCTAAAAGAGAATAAATAAGACCGTAATTATCTAAAATTGCTTTTATATTAAAAACAGCGTATCTGTCATTTACATTAAGCGCTAACTTATAAAGAATTATATTTTTATAAGTCCTGAAATCTATTTTCATATATAAAATTCTAGCCGGAAAATTATAAATTTCCGGCTTTTTTAAAGATATCTCTTTTTTTAAAGGTTTTACCGCTTCTTTTACCGGCTTAAACTCTACTTCGGGAGCTGAAATTTTAACATAAACATAGCCTAATATAAATAAAATTAAAAAACTTAAAATCCAAATTAATATTTTCATTCAGCAAGTTTAATTCTATCCCCGTTTATTTCTATAATTTTACCTCTAAACTCATCACCAATATAATATTCATTCTCATAATCCTCTTTTCTTACCAATGCCTCAACATCTCCTAAATCAATAAACATTCCAAAATCTGTTACATATTTAACCTTACCTTTTACTTCATCTCCTATATTATGCTCTTTTTCAAAAGATTCATAAGGATTAGGTATAGCATCTTTTCTTGAAATTATAACTTTATTTTCATCAGGCGATATAGTAATTACCTTAAACTGCAGTTTATCCCCTATATTAAATACATCCTGGGCTTTTTCCCCTTTTTTATAGGATACAAATTTATTAGGCAACAATACACTAATACCGTCAATTTCTACAAAAGCCCCCACATTTATAAATTTAGTAATAACACCTTCTACAATATCTCCTACATTATATTTTTTAGCAAATTCCACAGCCGGTTTAGTCAATAAATTTTTTCTTGTAACCCTTAACTTCTCTTCTTCCGGATTAATTTCTACTATTTCAACCTCAATTTCCTCTCCAAGCGTTAAATCATTAATTCCATCCCAGTTTATTTCACTTATATGTAAAAATCCTTCTACTCCGTTACCCAAATCAACAAAAGCACCATAATCAGTAATATGAGAAACAGTAACTTTTACCCTGTCTCCGAGATTTAAATTCTTTACTTCATCCCAAGGATTAGGAAGAGCTTTTTTTATAGAAAACACTCTTCTTTCAGGGTCAACTAAAATAACTTCTATTTCATCGCCCTCATCAAAATATTTTTTATGGTCTATTTTCTTATAAAAAATTTCATCTTTAGGCACAAAGCCGCTTATACCATCAATATCTATTACCAAACCGCTTGATTTTACTTTTGTTACTTTTGCAGGAATTATTTTGTCTTTTAAAGAATTTATTTTTTCCCTAACCTCATTTAAATACGCTTTTCTATCTACAACAACAGAATTTTCTTTAAACTCTTTTACTTTAGCTTTTATATTTTTTCCTATAACACTTTCATCTTCTTTAAGACCGCTAAGACTTTTAGGAAGAAAAAACTCAACATCGTCTTTTTTCCCTACAAAACCACCTTTTATAAGTTTCTCTATTTGAAACTCTACCACATCACCTATTTTTAATTCACTCATGTTACATCCTTTATCTTTGAGATTATTCTTTCTACCAACCACTCAGGCGTCGATGCTCCAGCACTTACACCGCAAAGTGTTTTATTTTTAAACCACTCAGGCTTAATTTCATTTTCACTTTCTACCAAATAACTTTCGCAGTGTTCTTTTGCTATATTATATAATTGTTTGGTATTAGAAGAATTCTTTCCTCCTACAATTATCATAATATCAGCTTCTTTACTAAGCTCTCTGACAGCTTCTTGATTTTCAAAAGTAGCATTACAAATCGTATTAAAAACTCTCACTTCTTTATGATTTTTTATAAGATATTCAGTTATTTTCAAATAATCTTTTACTTTTCTGGTTGTTTGAGCAACCGTGGCTATTTTTTCTTTAAGTTTTATATTTTCGAGTTCTTCAGGTGTTAAAACAACAAATACTCTATTATGAACAGAATAACTCATAACCCCTTGAATTTCAGGATGAGCTTTATCTCCGAAGATAACAATATCGTAACCTTCTTTGCTCATTTTTTCCACAATTTCCTGCGGTTTTTTTACAAAAGGACAAGTGGCATCAATTACTTCTACTTTTTTGTTTTTTAATTTTTCGAGTCTATCTTTTGTAATTCCATGAGTCCTTACTATCACTCTTTTTATATTTTTACCAATTTCATCAATGGAGTTTATGTATTTAACGTTATAATTTTTAGCAAGCCTTTCTATTTCAAGAGGGTTGTGAATAAGAGGACCAAGCGTTACGGCGTTTTTGGAATTTTCAGCAATTTCCACTGCTCTTTTTACTCCAAAACAAAATCCGTAGCTTTTTGCTTTTTTAATCAGCATTTATCACCTCAAAGTCCGCTATCTTCTCAAAAAGTTGAAAAAAATTAGGAAATGACGTATAAATACTTTCAGCCTTTTGTATTTCCATTCCACACAATAGCCCAAGGACAGCAAAGCTCATAGCAATTCTATGATCTCCATGTGAATCAACTACCGTTTTTTTTGGAGTACCTCCTATAATTTCAAAACCATCTTCAAGCTCTCTTGCTTCAATACCGCATTTTTTAAGATTTTCCACCACCGCTTTTATTCTATCCGACTCTTTAACCCTAAGCTCCTTTGCGTTTTTAACAACGCTTTTTCCCTCAGCCACAGCCATTGCCATAGCAAGGGCCGGAATTTCATCTATAAGCCATGGAATTTTTTCATTGACTTCAATACCTTTTAATTTATTGCCTTTTACAACAATATCCCCAACTGGTTCGTATTTGTCTTCTTTCAAAATATATTCAATATCAGCACCCATTTTTTCTAAAGTTTTATACGCTTCTATTCTTGTAGGATTAAGGGTTATGTTTTTAAGAATTGCAGTTGAACCTGTAATAGCAGCGGCTACAGCAAAGAAAAAGGCGCTGCTTGGATCATTTGGCACTTCAAATTTTAAAGGAGAAAGTTTTTTAATTAAAGGATAAATAGTAACCTCACACGAAAGGTCAGCATTAACTTTTACATCAAGCTTAGCTCCCATCCCCTTTAGCATTCTCTCCGTATGGTCCCGGCTTAAGAAAGGCTCTTTATAAAAAGAAGGTTTATCGGCATTAAGAGCTGCTAAAATAAGAGCCGATTTTACCTGAGCAGAAGCAATTTTACTTTCATATTCAAAGCTTTTAAGCTCTCCCCCTCTTATTCCAAGAGGGGCTAAATTTCCGTTTTCTCTTCCATCAACCTTAGCTCCGATTTTTCTCAGAGGCTCAGCTACTCTTTTCATAGGACGGCGTCTTAAATATTCGTCTCCAGTAAGGACAAAAAAACCATCAATCCCTGCTAAAAGCCCCATATAAATCCTAATTGTGGTTCCACTGTTTCCACAATATAAGACATCATCTGCTTCTTTTAATTTTTTAGGCGCTTTTATTTTTATAATATCTCCCCCATCTTCTACTTCAGCCCCTAAAGATTTGGCTATTTCCAAAGAATTAAGTGTATCTTCTGCTCTTAAATAATTTTTTATTTCATTAACTCCATCGGCTAATAAAGAAAAAATGGCACATCTGTGAGAAATGGATTTATCAGCATCCACTATAAACTCTTCTTTAAACCTCTTACCGCTCTTAACTGCTAACCTCATCTAAGCTCAATTCCTTTCTCTTTTAAGGCATTTAAAATTTTCTCCATTATATCATTAATTTCATTTTCTTGTAAAGTTTTATCAGCCTGAAGTATAAATCTTATTGTTAAAGAATTTTTATCTCCTAAATCATAAATATCTATTGGATAAAAGTCTTTAAGTTCTTCAATTCCTAAAGAATCAATAATTTCAAATATTGCCTTATAAGGCATATTTTTATCAACAACTAAACTTAAATCTCTCGTTACTTTTGGGAATCTGATAATATCTTCAGCCAATTTTTTTATTTTACTAACTACATCTAACTCTATTTCGGCAAAATAAGTATCGTCAATATCAAAATCTTTAGCTACCTTTGGATGAAGCTTAGCAAGTACTCCTATCTTTTTTCCGTCTTTTATTATTTTAGCACTTTGGTACGGATGAGCTATAGGATGAAAATCATTTTCTTCAAGAGTTATATCACCAAAAATCTGAGAAATCTTATCTACCAAAAACTTAAAATCCACTTTTTCCGGTTTTCCATGATTTTTAGGATTTTCGTAATCTGCCTGTCCATGTATGACAAAAGCTATTTTTTGAAATTCTTCTCTTTTTTTGTTATATACACTTCCACTGCTAAAAAGGTAAATTCTTTTATATCCGTTTGCCTTGTTTCTTTGAACGTCTTCCAACAATTGCAATAAAAGAGTTGAACGCAATGTATTTAATTCTTTTGCTATGGGATTTATTAAATCAAGATGCTCATCTAAAGTTTCAAAACCGTATTTTTCAAGTCTTTCTTTGTCATCAAAAATAAAATGAATGGCTTCATAAAAACCGTTTGCAACGGCTCTTAATTTAATCTCGTTTAAAAATTCAATATTTTCTATAACGTCATTTGTCCTATCGGCTTCCGTAAACTGTAAAGGTTTACTCGGAATATTATCTATACCGTAAATTCTTAAAATCTCTTCGGCGATATCCTGAATATTTTCTATATCGCTCCTAAATTCCGGCACTTTTACCCTAATATTTTCATCACTGATACTTTCTATTACAAATCCCAGTTTTTTTAAAATCTCAACCACTATTTTTTCATCTATCTCAAAACCTATAATATCGTTTATTTCGTTGGAATTTACGTTAATTATTTTATCCTTGCAATCCACTCTTAAATCTATATCTCCGCTAAATACGGGAAGTTTTATTTCATTTAAAAAATATTCTATTCCAAATTTTAAATCAGGCTCACTTCCTCTGCTCGCTCTAAAGAAATATTCGTCCGTTTTTAAATTTTTCAAGAACACTATTTCACTAACATATTTAGGGTCTATATAATTTGCATTGATAATATATTTCCCGGTATGTTCTATATTTATTTCATTTCTTATTCCTACATAATATTTTCCGTAACATTTAAAAATATCCACTCCATCTTTACATTCAAGTTCACACTCTCCGACATTCGCTCCAATAAGCAATACGCCGGTAGCATGCATAGAATATTTAATATACTTATCAAAATCGTTTTTGGCTTCAATTTCAACCAAGGCAAGTCTGTAATCTATTTTTAAATTGCTTTTTATTTCACCTTCAAAAGCTCTTATCAAATGAGAAGAATGTTTAGCTTCATTTTTTATAACACTAACAATCCTTCCTATACCTTCTTGAAGTTCTTCAATTTCGGCTTCAAATTTTTTAAGCTCTTTATCCAGTCCTGCGCTAAGTTCTCTTGCAATTCCATAAACGCTAAAACAATCTCCTCTGTTTGCCGTAATACCTAGTTCAATTATCTCATCATTTAAATACTTCCCGACATATTCACCTATTTTAAGCTCCCCTAATGAATTATCAAGAACCAATATTCCGTCATTTAAATCGGGAAGTCCTATTTCTTTTGCAGAACATATCATCCCAACAGACTCAACGCCTCTAAGTTTTGCTTTTTTTATTTTAAAATCCCCTGGAAGCACGGCTCCCATTTTTGCCACAGGTACCAGTTGACCCGCAGCTACGTTTTTAGCTCCGCAAACGATTTGAAGTTCTTCATCACCCACATTAACGCGACATACGTTTAATTTATCTGCATTTGGATGTTTATGACACTCTACAACTTCTCCTACAACCACATTTTGAGGAATTTCTATTTTTTTATAACCTTCTACTTCCTGACCGATTCTATTTAACGTATCAATTATTTCTTGAGTTGAAATTCCATCTAAGTCGATAAATTCTTCAAGCCATTTTCTAGTTACTATCATTTGAACTGCTCCATCAGTCTAATATCTCCTTCATACATACTTCTAAGGTCGTTTATTTTATTTAAAAGCATAGCGAATCTCTCAACTCCAAGACCAAATGCGTATCCGCTTACATTTTCATATCCGACCGCTTTAAATACATTAGGGTCTACAACTCCGCATCCTAAAACTTCAAGCCATCCGGTATGAGAACAAACCCTACACCCAACTCCATTACAGAAAATACAGCTTATATCAACCTCGGCACTAGGTTCCGTAAACGGGAAAAAACTAGGTCTAAACCTAACCTTTACATCTCCGAACATGTGAATTAAAAACGTTTCAAGAATAAATTTTAAATTGGCAAAACTTACTTTTCCTTTTTCATCGACAACCAAACCTTCAACCTGATGAAACATAGGAGTATGGGTTAAGTCGTAGTCCCTTCTAAAAACCGCCCCTGGACTTATCATTCTAATAGGAGGTTTTTGCTTCATCATAGTTCTGATTTGAACAGGAGACGTGTGGGTTCTAAGCAGCGAGCCGTCTTTAAAATAAAACGTATCTTGCATATCCCTGGCCGGATGGTATTTTGGAAGATTTAAAGCTTCAAAATTATGAAAATCATCTTCTACTAAAGGTCCTGTTTCAACACTGAAATTTAATTTTGTAAAAAAATCCACAATTTTATTCATAGTATCGGTAATAGGATGTATGGCACCTGTGGGTTTTGGGTTAAAAAGAGTGACATCTATTCTTTCACTTTTAAGTTTTTCTTCAAGAAGTTTTTCTTCAAGCTCTTTTCTTTTTTGAGCTATAAGCTCTAAAGCTTTTTCTTTCAATTCATTAAGTTCTTTTGCTACTTTTTTTCTCTCTTCTTCGCTCAAGTTTTTAAGTTCTTTAAACTTTTGGCTTATAATACCTTTTTTTCCCAGCAGCTTAACCCTGACGGTTTCAAGCTCTTCCAAACTAAGAGCATTTTTAATATCGCTTAAATCCACCAAGACTCCTTAAAATTTTTGGATATAATACCAAAAAAAAAGGAGGCTTTCAATGGATTGTATTTTCTGCAAAATAGTAAAAGACGAAATCCCAAGCAAGAAAGTTTTAGAAAACGACAAATTTTTGGCATTTCACGATATAAATCCCATAGCACCTATTCACGTGCTTATAATTCCAAAAGAGCATTATGAAAAATTCGACTTAACTCCAAGCGAACTTTTTAGCGAAATGGCTGATTTTATAAAAAATGTGGCAAAAGAATTAAATATCACTGATTACAGACTTATTACAAATAACGGAAGCAACGCGGGACAAGAAGTGTTTCACTTACATATACACATGGTTGCAAATCCTGAGGGCAAGCTAAAATGGCCTAAACTTGTATAAGGCGGCTTAATGAAATTTATAGGAGCACATGTAAGCGCAGCGGGAGGCGTTGAAAACGCTGTTAAAAACGCTGTGGAAATCGGGGCAAACGGCTTTGCCCTTTTTACAAAAAACCAAAGACAATGGAGTGCTAAACCGCTTAGTGAAAAAAACATAACAAAATTCAAAGAGCGGATGGAAGAATATGGATTTTGCAAAGAAGCCATACTTCCGCACGACAGCTATTTAATAAATCTCGGACACCCAGAACCTGAAAAAAGAGAAAAATCCTTAAAGGCTTTTATAGATGAAGCCCGAAGAGTTGAACAGTTGGGACTTCTTTATTTAAATTTTCATCCGGGAAGTCATTTAAAAAAAATAAGTGAAGAAGAGTGTCTGGATTTAATAAGCGATAATGTAAATTTCGCTATTAAAGAAACCAAATCATGTATTTTTGTTATAGAAACAACGGCAGGTCAGGGAAGTAATCTTGGATATAAATTTGAACATCTAGCCTATATTATCGATAAAATAGAAGATAAAGAAAGAATCGGAGTATGTATAGATACGGCTCATATTTTCGCGGCAGGATATGATATAAGAACAAAAGAAACTTATGAAGCAACTATGAAAGAGTTTGATGAAATTGTCGGCTTTAAATTTCTTAAAGGTATGCACATTAACGATTCAAAAGCAAAATTCGCAAGCCGTGTTGATAGACATCATTCTTTAGGAAAAGGTGAAATAGGAATAGATGCTTTTAAATTTATTATGCAAGATAAAAGAATAAACAATATTCCTTTAATTCTTGAAACAATAGAACCCAATATTTGGGCTGAAGAAATTAAACTGCTCAGAAGCTTCGAAAATTAAAGGTTTTTTATGTATAAATATCTTCATATTTACGAATCCCCTAAACTATCAGGAAGCGTAACAATAAGCGGAGCAAAAAATGCGGCTTTACCTCTTATAGCTTCGACTATTTTATCTGATAACGACGTTGAAATGACAAATGTACCAAATGTCGCGGATGTAAAAACTTTATTAAAACTTTTGTCAAATCTCGGAGCCCGATATGAATTTGATAATAATAAACTAAAAATTAACACTTCATCCATAAATAACACCACCGCCGTTTATGAAATTGTAAAAACTATGAGAGCTTCCATTCTTGTTTTAGGACCTCTGTTAGCCAGATTTGGAGAGTGTAAGGTTTCTCTTCCCGGAGGCTGTGCAATAGGCGCTAGACCTGTAGATTTACATCTAAAGGCCCTGGAAACTATGGGAGCAGATATAAAAATCCAAGGCGGATACATCCACGCCAAAGGCAAACTAAAGGGTGCCGATATTGTTTTTGATAAAATAACCGTAACAGGTACTGAAAATATAGTAATGGCGGCGGCCTTGGCTGAAGGTGAGACAAAAATAATAAACGCCGCGAAAGAGCCTGAAGTCGTTCAATTATGCGAAGTTTTAAAATCGGCCGGAGTTGAAATAAAAGGAATAGGAAGCGATGAGCTTATTATAAAAGGAACTTCAAAAGAACTTTTAAAATTTCCTCCGTTTTCTATAATTCCAGACAGAATAGAAGCAGGGACTTATTTATGCGCTGGAGCTATTACCAATTCTAAAATCACTATAAAAAACGCAGAACCCGAGCATATGGAATCAATTCTTTTAAAATTAAAAACGATGGGATTTTCTTTTGAGATAAAAGAGAAAGAAATCACTATTTTGCCTGCAAAAAAAATAACTCCGGTAAACATCTCAACAACAGAATATCCCGGATTTCCAACCGATATGCAGGCACAGTTTATGGCAATAGCCACACAGGCCCAGGGAGTCAGCACTCTTGAAGAGAGACTGTTTGAAAACAGATTTATGCATGTACCCGAATTAAACAGACTAGGAGCCAATATAAAAATCCAGGGAAAAATAGCTACTGTTTACGGACCTACAAAACTTTATGGAGCCGATGTTATGGCCACAGACCTTAGAGCAAGCAGTGCTTTGGTATTAGCAGGCTTAATAGCAAAAGGAGAAACTAAAGTCCACAGAATTTACCACCTTTTCAGAGGTTATGAAAATTTACTTGATAAATTCAAAAGTCTCGGGGCTAAAATGGAATTAAAAGAAGAGCCTTTACCTTAATATTTCAAAATAAAGCTTAGCCACTTTTTCCCTCTCAAGTTTTTTGCCTAAAAACAACTCCATTGCCAAAACTCCCTGATATACAAGCATATCAAGACCGCTTTTTATTTTTAGGTTAAACTCTTTTGCTTTTTTTAAAAAAGGGGTCTCTTTTCCGTATATTACATCAACGGCATATTTTGCATTTGAAAAAAGCTTATTTATTATCTCTTCAGGTGCTGGAAGATTTTCATCATTAAGTCCAGCAGAAGTCGTATTTATAATTAAATCGTAATCAAATTTATCTATATCATCCCATGTAAAAGTATTTTTAGCCTTTTTTTTAAAATATTCCAATCTGTTTTTAGAGCGGTTTAAAATATCGGATTCAGGTAACACAAGGCTTAGTGCTTTAGCGGTTCCGCCGGCCCCTATTATGAGAGGCTTTTTATATTCAAACTCTTTAATAGCTTCTAAAAACCCGAGAGCATCCGTATTATATCCGATAATCTTTTCTCCCTCTTTTACAAGCGTATTAACAGCTCCTATTTCTTTGGCAATTCCCCTAACCTCATCTGCAAGCTTATATGCCCATTCTTTATGCGGTACAGTAACATTAGCGCCTTTTATTTTTAGCTCTTTAAATTTTTCAATAATTTTAGAACCGTCTTCCAGGCAATATCTGCCGTAACATTCGTTTATTTCCTCTTTTTTAAAAAAATAGTTATGCATAAGAGGCGATTTACTGTGGGATACCGGATTTCCAAAAATCAAAAACATAATTTCACCTTATTAAATAAAAATAAAATTCTTCTCCCTCAAAATAAAATTTAACTTCTATCCCTTTTCTGTTAACAACAATATTTTGCAAGTCCTGCACTTTATCAAACACCTTAGGAAGAGTAAGATTAATTTTTACATCATGTTTACTGAGTTCTATTTTAACATTACCTACAATAATATTTGCAAATTCCCCTATCATATCCACCAACTTTTCTTTATTTTTAAACTCTTCTCCAAGAAGAATTTTACTTATTCTTTTAGAAAGTTTTTCAGTAAAAATTAAAATCAAAGCTCCGTCCAAATCTCCGTAAAAACCTATGGAACTTGCAACCCAGTCATTTCTATTCGTATCAATATTGACTTCTTTTATGTTAGGCGGCTCTTTTTTAGCCTTTACTCCCGTCATAAGTTCCACTGTAGAAATAGTGGCGTTAACAAAAAAAGGAAGTAATTTTACATAATCTTTTGTAATATTTTTAGAACGTTTGTAAATCATTTCACTACTGTTAACGGCTTCTTTATAGATAGGGGAATTTAAAAAATCAGTTTCACTTGCAAAAAACACATATCCCATATCTTCAAGCTCTTTTATAAGCACAAGCCGAACATAATTTTTCTCAAGCCCTATAATAGCAAGAAGAGCTCCGTATTCAGCTGCCTCTACACCTAATTTGCTTAAAAATCTAACGGCATGAACATTCATTCCTTTAACTTTATTCATATCAAAAATAAAAACTTTAAATCCTATTAAAAGATTTCTCCTAAAATATTCTAAATCAAACATACTATGTAAATTGGCGTCTAAAAATCCGTCAAAAAAGAAGTAAACTATACCGTTTTTAACTACCGCTCCTACTTTGTTTGAAATTTTCGATATAAAAGAGTTTTTTATAATAAGCCCATCTTGCACTTCACTCTCTGAATCTATAACTTTTGGGGAATAACCTTTTTTTATTAAATTATATATAAGCATATTTTTATTTTGTTCGTCTTTAATACAACATATATAGATATCCTTTTCGTATCTAAAATCATCATCGCAAAACACTTTTTCAACTTCTTTATTTTCAAAATAATTAAAATAACAGTCTTTTAAATTGGATAATATATTCAAAACATTTGTATTAGCATTAAACATACAGCTTTCTATATTTTTTTTATACAATACCTTGCATATTTCGTTTAAAAATCTTATAGCATTCTTATTTGCGCTTATTATCTTTGAAAAATCGATACTGACATATTTGATTTTTTTCTGTTCCATTAAGGATATATCAGCATGGGTTATAATTTTATTAACTGTTTGGGAATCCAAAAAACCCTGAGGCCTGTAATATACCCTTTTAGCCCCAAATATTCTAACTACCGGCATTTAATTCCTTTAACGTAGAAACCAAAGCTTTTAGCTTATTTTCGACCTCTTTATATTCAAGCTCCGGCTTACTATCGGCAACAATTCCGGCTCCCGCTTGAAAAATAATTTCATCTCCTTTTATAAGGGCTGTTCTTATGGTAATAGCACTGTCCATATTTCCGTCAAACCCAAAATATCCAATACTCCCTGCATAATATCCTCTTTTTAAGCCTTCATATTTGGCAATAAGTTCCATAGCTTTTATTTTTGGAGCACCCGTCATGGTTCCTGCGGTAAAAGTAGCTTTAAATAAATCAAACATATCATATCCATTCTCAATTTCTCCCACCACATCGCTTACCATATGCATAACATGAGAATATCTCTCAACCCTCATAAGCTCCTCTACTTTTACACTTCCGGGCCTTGCCACACGCCCTACATCATTTCTTCCAAGGTCTACTAGCATTATATGTTCGGCAACTTCTTTAGGGTCGTTTATCATCTCCTGTTCTAATTCCAAATCTTTTTTTAAACTTTCACCTCTTTTTCTTGTACCAGCTATAGGCCTTAATAAAATAAGGTCATCTGTAAGTCTCACCATAATTTCAGGAGAACTCCCTATAATTGCAAAATCATCTATATCTAAATAATATAAATAAGGAGACGGATTTTTACTTCTTAATTTTCTATAAAAAGAGAGTCTATCTACAATAGCTTTTACTTTAAGTCTGTTGGAAAGAACTATCTGAAAAACATCACCGGCTTTAATGTTTTCTTTTGCCCTTCTTACCATTTCAAAAAATTTTTCCCTGCTGAAAACAAATTTAGGCTCATTTAAAAGTTTTACCGGTTTTAGAGGCTGGTGTTTATATGAAGAGTTTATTAAATCTCTTATAATATAAAGATATTTTTCATATTTTAAATCATTAATAATTACTGTCATTTCGGAAAATTTATGAGAAAAACCTATAATGATTTTGGGTCTTATCATATAAAAATCAGGAATATCCGTTTCATCCTCAAGATTATCCATAACAGGCTGTAAAACAGGCTCAAACACTTTTACCATATCATAACCGATATACCCTACAAAACCGTCGACAAAACCTATTTTAAGCTCTTTAGAAAGCTTTTTGTATTTTTCTTTATCTATTTTAGAATAATACTCTTTCATAAACGTAAAAGGGTCGGAATCAATAATTTTTTCTTCTTTTCCGTCAAAATATTTAGTTTTATAGTTTTTATATTCTATTTTTTCTTTTTCCCCTATAAAAATAAAAGAGTAATTACCGTCTTCATTATTAATGACGCTTTCAAGCAAAAAAAGCCTCTCTTTTGGAAAAAGAGATTTTATTTTATTATAAACAGCGATTACACTAAACTCATCTACTAAAAATTTATCCCAAACCATTATTTAGCCTTAAAGATAAACGCCGTTTGAGTAATGTTTTTTCTTATTTTTGGCAAATATTTTTTTGCTTCTTCTTTTGTAAAAGGTCCTATTAACACTTTTGTCACAGATATTTTTTGACCGTTTTTAACAATATACGTTTTATAAAGTTTATAATCAAACCCCTCTTTTTTTATCAAATCCAAAAATTTTTTATTAGGTTTTGTATTTCTTAAAAGAGCGGCAACCTGGATATAATAATTCTTTTCTCCGCTTACCTGTTTTACAGAAGTTTCTTTTGGTTTTTGAGTCTCTTTTTTTATTTCTTTTTTAGGCTCTTCAACTCTTATCACCTGAGGTTTTTCTTGCCTTTCAGGCTCTTCTATAAGTTTTTTAGTATCAATAGCAGGTGTTTGAGCAGGTTTTTCCTCAACAGGTAAAGGTTTAAATTCCGTTTGAGTCTGCGTTTGCACTACTTTTTCTTCAGGAGGAATTATTTCATTATTTTCTTTTGAAGAAGAATTTTGATAAATCGCAACACCTATTATAATAATAACAAATACCAAAAAAGCCCCTGCCCCGTACACCAGCGGTTTTTTCATATCTTTTTTAGGTTCTATATTTAATAAATCATCATTTTTCATTCTGTCTCCTTACATATGTTTTGCCCAACTCGCACCTCTTTCTTTTTTAAATAAACCATATGGTAAATTCAAGATATTAAATTCAGGCGGCAACTCGTCAGTTGGAAAAACCCTCCACTGCTTTGGTAAACGAGTCGCCAATTTCATAGAAAGAGCTTTTCCAATCTGGATTGCCTCATTTAAAGTAGTATGTCCTTTATGAATATATAAATGCAGATGTCCCGGGGTTTTAGAGTTATATGCCGTAAAATTCAAAAAACCTTCCTCTCTTAAAAGTAAATTCGCCCTGTTCCAAAATCTTTCAGGGTCACGCCCGTTATAATCAAAAACTATATTTTCTACAATATTTCTTCTTCTGTTAATTAAATCATGAGCTATTATTTTTTTTCTTTCTATATGTTCATTCATCACCTGAAGCGTTAAAGGTTTTTCTATCTTTTCATATTTATCAAAAAAAGTTCTTCCCTTATAAACTATTTTATTTACAATAGTGCCTTTATATTCAAAATAATAATCTCTATTCATTTTTATCATAGAAATATCCACATTATAAGCCATTTTTCCTCTTCTCCTTTTTTATTTTTTCTTAAAGTTCCCAAAAAGGGAAAAATCAGTAAGTAGGTCTATCGTAAATTACGAATTTGCTAGCCAGTTCTTTTAATTCCTGAGCCACTTTTTCTTGAAGCTCAAGATTATAAATATCATCAAGAACATCGGCAATTTTGTTTGCGATAAATTTAAATTCTTCTTCTTTCATACCTCTTGCAGTAAGTGCCGGACTTCCTATTCTGATACCAGAAGTTACAAAAGGACTTCTTTTTTCACCCGGAACTGTATTTTTATTTACAGTAATTCCGGCTCTTCCTAGCGCTTCTTCAGCTTCTTTACCGCTAAATTCTTTATTTAGAAAACTTACCAATACAAGATGATTGTCCGTACCCCCGCTTACCAAATCATATCCTCTTTCCATTAATACTTCCGCAAGTACTCTAGCGTTTGCTTTTACCTGTTTTGCATATTCTTTCCAAGATTTTTCAAGATTCATTTTAAATCCGACAGCTTTTGCCGCAATAACATGTACAAGCGGACCGCCTTGAATTCCCGGGAAAATCGCGCTGTTGATTTTTTTAGCATACTCTTCGTTGTTTGTAAGAATAAGTCCGCCTCTAGGCCCCCTTAGGGTTTTATGAGTTGTAGTTGTTACAACATCGCAGTGAGGGAAAGGATTTGGATGCTCTCCTGCTACTACAAGTCCTGCAATATGAGCAACATCCGCCATTAAAATAGCACCCACTTCATCGGCGATTTCTTTAAATTTAGCAAAATCAATTTCTCTTGGATAAGCACTCGCACCACATACAATCATTTTTGGTTTTACGATTTTTGCAATATCTCTTACTCTGTCATAATCTATTCTACCTGTTTTTTCGTCAATTCCATAAGAAAATGAGTGATAATGCTTTCCTGAAAAATTAACTTTTGCTCCGTGAGTTAAATGTCCTCCGTTGCTTAAATCCATTCCAAGAAGTTTTTCAAGTGGTTTCATTAAAGCCACATATACGGCACCGTTAGCCTGACTCCCGGAATGCGGCTGAACGTTTGCATACTCACATCCAAAAAGAGCTTTTGCCCTGTCAATAGCTAATTGCTCTATCATATCGGCATATTCACATCCGCCGTAATATCTTTTTCCAGGATATCCTTCTGCGTATTTATTCGTAAACACGCTTCCCATAGCTTCCATAACTTCAGGAAGAGTAAAGTTTTCACTTGCAATCATTTCCAAATGATTTGTCTGTCTTTCAAGTTCTTTTTCTATTATCGAATAAACATCAGCGTCATAATTTTTTAATAAACTCATAATATCTCCTTTTATTTATTTTATATCGTCTTTATCTTTAATCTCTTTTTTAGGTTTCATAGTTGGGAATAATATCACATCTTTAATAGAATGTGAATTGGTTAAAAGCATTACAAGCCTGTCAATTCCTATACCTTCACCGGCAGTCGGCGGCATTCCGTATTGAAGTGCGCGGATATAATCATAATCCATATCCATACCTTCCTCATCACCTTTTGCCTTAGCTTCTAGCTGAGCTTTAAATCTTTCATACTGGTCAAGCGGGTCATTTAATTCGTTAAATCCGTTTGCAATTTCACGTCCTGCAATAAACAATTCAAATCTTTCCGCAAATTCAGGATTTTTATCGCTTCTTCTAGCAAGCGGAGAAATTTCAATAGGAAATTCCGTTACAAACGTAGGGTTAATAAGTTTGCTTTCTACAAATTCGTCAAAAAGTTCTGCCCAAAGTTTGCCTTTACTATCAATATGCTCATCAAGCTCTACTCCGCGGTCTTTTAAATATTTTTTCATAGCATCAACATCTTCTAAAATTTCTTCGGGAATATTCCCGATTTTAACCAAAGCGTCTTTATAAGTAATTGTTTTCCAATCATCAAAATCTATTACTATATCTCCATACTGAAGTTTTTTTGGAAGATTTAATCTCTCAAACAGATAATCAAACAGCTCACGAGTCAATTTCATTAAATCTTCCACAGTATGATAAGCCCAATAAAATTCTATCATGGTAAATTCAGGATTGTGAGTATGATCAATTCCTTCGTTTCTAAAGTTTCTGTTAAGCTCAAACACAGCTTCAAAACCACCGACAATCAGTCTTTTTAAAAAAAGTTCCGGTGCAATTCTAAGGTTCATATCAATATCTAAAGCATTATGATGAGTCATAAAAGGTCTGGCGTTTGCCCCTCCTACTACGGTATGAAGCATAGGAGTCTCAACTTCTAAAAATCCTTTTTTTAAAAAAAATTCCCTAACAAGACTTACAATTTGACTTCTTAATTTGAATCTCTCACGAGTATCTTTATTCATTATCATATCCAGATATCTCTGGCGGTATTTAGCTTCGACATCCTGAAGTCCGTGGAATTTTTCAGGAAGCGGGTGAACGGCTTTTGTAAGAATTCTTACATCATCGGCGTGAATAGAAAGCTCCCCGGTTTTTGTAACAAAAGGATACCCGCTAACTTCTACAATATCACCAACTTCAAGCGTTTTTTTAAGTAAATTAAATTTATCGCCCAAATCATTTTTACTCATATAAACCTGCAGCATTCCGGTTTCATCTTCAATTTTAAAAAACGCGGCTTTCCCCATAAGTCTTAAAAACTTAACACGCCCCGCTACCGTAAATTTTCTATTTTCATCTCTTCTATTTTCAAGTTCTAAAACATCTTTGTTTTTTTCTAAAAATTCGGCTATTTTCGTATTTCTTTTTGAATTGTGGTCATACGGATTAAAGCCTTCTTCTTTTAATTTCTCGGCTTTAGCCATTCTTTGTTTTACATATTCGTTAGAAAACATTTATCTCCTTTTAAGGTTTTAATTTAAAATTTTAGCATTTTTAGAAAATTTTTCTAAATCTTTAGAAGTTATATTCATAATTCCATCTCCAACTTTTAACATCACAGGAAACATAAAACTGTTTCGAACATATTTTTTAACATCTTCTCTGATAAAAACAACTTGATAAAGCAATACAATAATTACGGAAATCAGCAAAAAAAACTTTAAACTTCCAAATAAAAATCCCAAAATTTTATCAAGACCTCCAAGAGCGGATATCTTTAAAATTTTACTAAATAAAAATCCTATAAACACGACAAAAAGCCACACCCCAACAAACACGGCTATAAAACCCACCAAATCGATAGCTGAAGGATTAGGTATTTTAAAAATATAACTATTAATATAACTACCTGCCTGATGATGATATTTTGAAGCGGCAATAAGACCTCCTATTATCCCTATAAGCCCGGATATTTCTTTTATTATTCCGTTAAAAAATCCTTTTATTCCAAGAATTAAAGTAATACCTATAATTACAGCATCCAAAATATTCATTTATTCCTCACTTATAAAAAAGCCGTTTTTATTATCCTGTTTTGTTTTGTAAAGAGCCTCGTCCGCCCTTTTTATTAAAGTTTCTATAGTATCTCCTTTTTTATGTTTTGCTATTCCTACAGATACCGTCATATGAATAATATTATCTTTATACTTTAAGGCTATTTTAGAAATTTTTTGAACTATCTTTTCTATAATTTTCTTAACGTTTTGCAAATCGGCCCTGTTGAAAACTATAACGAATTCATCGCCTCCGTATCTGTATATTTTATCAGTGCTTCTTATAATAGTTTTTATTATACCAGTAAGTTTTATTAATACAAAATCTCCAACTAAATGACCGTAAGTATCGTTAACATTTTTAAAATCATCTAAATCTATCATAGCAATAATCAAATCTAAATCTTTATCTTTTCCCTGTTCCAAAATCTTATTTAAATCATTCTCAAGCGCTTTTCTGTTATAGGCTTTTGTAAGAGGGTCTATAAGAAGGTCTTTATAAGCTTTATTTAGCTCACTCTCAAGAGTCTTTATTTTCTCTTCCATTTTGTTTATTTTATCTATTAAACTGCTGCTGAATTTAAACACAAGCTCTTTAACTTCCTCACTGTCAGTCAAATCAACCTCTTCTATTACCTCTTTTGACTCTTTTTTTATCTCCTGAGATGTAGATGCGATAGTCTCAATTGTATTTTTTGTTAACGTCAAAATCTTTTCATTAGGGTTATTTAAACATAGCAGCTTAGGGTTTATACTCTCAAGAAGTTTTTTTTCACCGACAATAGAATTAAAAACTTCTTTGTAATATAACGGATACGGAGCTTTTCCTGCTTTTTCCAATTCTTCCAATGTTTTTTGGGAAATCTCTTTAATCAATTCTTCCATCAACAGACCTTTTATGATATTATTTATAAAATTATACTAAATCTAAGGAGAAAAATTGAGAATAACGAAAAAAGAAGCTATAGATTTAATAAAAAACGAAGATTTGATATCCCTTGGAAAAATGGCCCTTAAGAAAAAAAGAGAACTTCATCCAAAAAAAATAACCACTTTTATCGTAGACAGAAATATAAATTATACCAATACCTGTTGGGTTGACTGTAAATTCTGCGCTTTTTACAGACATAAAAAAGATAAAGACGCTTATATTTTAAGTTTTGAGGAAATAGACAAAAAAATAGAAGAACTTTTAGAAATAGGAGGTACACAGATACTTTTTCAAGGAGGAGTCCATCCAAATTTACAAATAGACTTTTATGAAAATCTTGTAGAACATATTCATAAGAAATATCCGCAAATTACCATTCATGGATTTAGCGCACCTGAAATTGACTATATTGCCAAAATATCAAAAATTTCTATAAAAGAAGTATTAATAAGACTCAAGGAAAAAGGTCTCAGTTCAATTCCGGGAGCCGGTGCTGAAATATTAAGCGACAGGGTAAGAGATATTATAGCTCCAAAAAAAATAAGTTCTGATAGATGGCTTGAAATTCATAAAACAGCTCACGAAATCGGTTTGAATTCAACAGCTACTATGATGTTTGGAACCGTAGAGACTATTGAAGAAGTAGTGGAACACTGGGAAAAAATCAGACGCCTTCAAGATGAAACAGGAGGGTTTAGGGCTTTTATTATGTGGTCGTTTCAACCGTACAATACGGCCTTAATGAAAGAAGGAATTGTTACACATAAAACTTCGTCAAACAGATATCTAAGATATTTAGCGGTTAGCAGACTGTTTTTGGATAATTTTAAAAATATACAAAGCTCATGGGTAACCCAAGGCAGCTACATCGGTCAAATGGCTCTTTTATACGGGGCAAACGATTTAGGTTCTACGATGATGGAAGAAAACGTAGTAAGAAGTGCCGGTGCTCAAAACAAAATGAATCAAAAAGAAATGATAAGATTAATAAAAGATGTTGGAGAAATTCCGGCTAAAAGAAATACCGCTTATGAAATTTTAGAAATATATTAAAAACAATACACTGACTAAATAAAGTGCATTTAGTCAGTGTTAAAAATTAATCTCTTTTGAAAGTTTTCTAAACTTCCACTCTTTTTTAGCTTCCTTAACAACTTCTTTATCAATTTTAAAAATACCAAGCTCTTCTTGAGAACCGAGCATTAAGATTTTTTCACCCTCAGGGTCTATTACAAAACTTTTTCCGTAAAACTCCCAGTCTTTGAAACTCCCAACACGATTAACCCTGCATACATACATATTATTTAAAAAAGCCCTTATTTTTAGCATTTCAAACCATCTCTGATGAGAGTTAAAAGTACCCGTACCTATTACTGCTACAAAATCTACATTTTTATCTCTAAAATATTCCCAAAATCTGTCAAAATGAGCTTCAAATCCAAACATAGCCCCTATTCTATACTTGCCTATACTAAAAACCAAAGGTTTATTCTCTTTTTTTTCAAAAAATTTATTTTCATTCCAATGGGAATAAGGCATAAAAAGTTGTGAATAATAATATCTGACACTTCCTTTAAAAAACTTACCTATAACTTTATATTTTTTATTTCCTTTTATTACAACTAAAGGAGCAAGCAAGGTTATATCGTTTGAGAGTCTTTTTAATAACTTTATCTGATGTGAGGTTTGATTTTTTATAAAAGAAAGCGGCATTTTTTCAAGTTCTTTAAAAAATCTGTTCAAAGTATATTCGGGAAGAATAAAAAGTTTAACTTTCTCTTTTCTTGCCTGGGCTAAAAAATAGTTAAGCCTGGCTTTATCATAAGGAAGTGAATCTGCCTGATAAATAGCTATTTTCATTTAATCTCTTTAAAAACAAGTTTTGCCTCTTCTATCATTTTAGAGGCTTCCTCTAACAGCTTAACCCCTTTTTTATAAAACTCCATAGCTTCATAAAGAGTTATTTCCGGGTCGTTTAGTTTTTCAAGAAGTTTTTTTGCTTCTTCTAGTTTTTTTTCAAAATCTTGCATCCAAATCTCCTTTTAATATATCACTGATTAAAAAATCAAATTTTTCCGTTTCAACCAAAAAACTGTCATGCCCATAATCACTGTCAATTTCATAATACTGACACCGACCTCCCACTTTATCCATATATTTTTTTATATCTCTCATCTCCTGCGGGAAAAAAAGAGTATCTCCGCTAAAACTTATTAAAAAAAGTTTATCTTTAATTTCTTTAAAAGCTTCTTCCAAAGAATTAAATCCTCTGCTTATATCAAAAAGAGAAATGGCTTTTAAAAGATATATATAACTTAAAGGGTCAAACCATTTAGGAAAATTCGCCCCGTTATATTCCAGATAAGATTCAACCTGAAATCTGCCAAAAAGCTCAAACATACCGTCGGTCTTTACATATTCCCGGCCAAATTTCTTCTCAAATGTTGCAGGAGAAATATAATTTAAATACCCTATCATCCTAGCAGCCGCAAGCCCTTTTAAACCCTTTTCTTTTATGATTTCCGGGTCATAGTTTCCGTTTTTAAATTCACTATCGGCTCTAATAGCCTCTATCATAGCTTTATTTATGGCAATAACATAAGGTTTTGTCTGATAAGTTGTTGCTATAGGAATAACATATTTAGCAAATCCTGGGTAATCCACGGCAAGCCTTAGAGCCTGCATACCTCCCATACTTCCACCGATTACCGCTTTTAATTTTTTTATACCCAATGAATCAAGCAAAATCTTCTGGGCTTTTACCATATCTTTTATAGTAATTACCGGAAATTTAAGTCTATATCTTTCGTTACTTCCCGGATATATAGGACTCATAGGACCGGTTGAACCAAAACAGCTGCCAATAACATTAGTAGCTATTACAAAATATTTTTTAGTATCTATAGCTTTTCCGTCACCTATAAGAGAATCCCACCAGCCCGGTTTCCTGTCTCCTTCATATTTTCCTGCGGCATGATGGGAACCTGAGAGGGCATGTGTTATTAATATTACGTTATCTTTTGTTTCATTAAGCTCGCCGTATGTTTCATATATAATCTGCCAAGGTTCTAAAATTCTTCCGCTTTCAAGATAAAGCGGTTTTGTAAACTTGGCTATTTTAGTCTCAATTTTCATATTTCCCTTTTTTTTAATGCAATTTTATCAATTTTTAACGATTTCTTCTAAAGGTTTGGGTTCACAAAAATAAATATCTGATTAACCGATTTTTTCAAACGCCTCCTCCAAATCTTTTATTAAATCCTCAACATCTTCCAAACCTATACTAAGCCTTATAAGCCCTTCCGGGACACCGGCCGCTTTGAGTTCTTCCCTGCTCAACTGCTGATGGGTGGTGCTTGCCGGATGGGTTGCCAAAGATTTACTGTCGGCTATATTGGTAACTAAAGAAAAAATTGTAAGATTTTTTATAAATTTTTTGGCTTCTTCATAACTTTCAAGTTCAAAACTCAAAATTCCTCCCGCATATTTTAAATATTTTTTTGCCATTTTATAATTTTCGTCATTTTCTAAAAAAGGATAATTAACTTTTTTGACTTTTGGATGTTTATTTAAAAATTCAGCCACTTTAAGCGCAGAGTTGGAGTGCCTTTCAATTCTTAAATGAAGAGTCTCAAGCCCGTTTATTAAAAGCCATGAATTAAAAGGAGAAATTACCGCCCCGTAATCCCGAAGAAGAGCCAGTCTTGCTCTTGCTATAAAAGGATTGTCGAATTTTTCCGTATAAACAAGTCCGTGATAACTCTTATCGGGTGTATTAAAGTGTTCATACCTTTTCGTTTTTAATTTGTTTTTGGCAAAAGGCGCTTCTATTATACATCCTCCAACGGCACTTCCGTTTCCTCCTATATATTTAGTAGCGCTATGAACCGTTATATCCACTCCTAGTTCAATAGGTTTTACTCCATAAGGAGTCGCTAAGGTATTGTCACAAATCGTTATAACATTTTTTTCATTTGCTATTTTTACTATTTGTTCAAAATCAGGCACTGTTAAAGCGGGATTTGCGATGCTTTCAAAAAGTATCGCCTTTGTATTTTTATCAATAAGCTTTTCAAGTGTTTGCGGATTTTGAGGGTCAAAATATTTTGCCGTAATTCCAAACTGCTTAAGCGTCTGGGTTGAAAGGGTGATACTCCCCCCGTAAAGCTTGGTGGAAATTATAATATTGTCTCCACTTTTTACAAGATTGGCTATAGAATAAAATATAGCCGCCATGCCACTGGCAGTCGCCAATGCATCAACCCCCCTCTCAAGAACAGCTATTCTTTTTTCAAACACCCTAGTAGTGGGATTTCCTATTCTGGTATAAATATTCCCCTCTTCTTCTAAATTAAAAAGTCTTGCCGCATGATCGGTATCTTCATATTCATAAGCCGTAGTCATATAAATAGGCACCTGCATTGTTTTTTGAAAATCTTTATCATAACCGTAATGCAAAGCCAGGGTAGCGTCTTTCATTAAATTGCCTTTTATAGTAAAATTTTTGTAAAAATTATAACATAAAGGAAGAAGTTGAAAGATAAAGTTTTCTCAAAACCCATAAAAAAACAGTTTGAATTTGACGAAGAAGTAGCCAGTGTATTTGATGATATGCTTAACAGAAGCGTACCTTTTTATACGGAAAACTTAAATTTACAGATAGACATTTTAAAAGATTTCCTCAAAAACGGTGATAAAATAGTAGATTTAGGCAGTTCAACAGGAACTTTTTTAATAGAACTGGCAAAAAAAAGCAACAAAAAATTAAATTTAATAGGTATAGACAACTCAAAAGCCATGATAAAAAGAGCTAAAAATAAAGCAAAAGCATTCGGGGTGGATATTACGTTTATAGAAGAAGACTTTTTACAATATGATTTTTCACAATCAAAAGCCGTTATAGCAAACTATACAATACAGTTTATAAGGCCTCTAAAAAGAGAAAAACTTATTAAAAAAATTTATGACTCTTTAGAAAAAGAGGGGATATTCTTAATGAGCGAAAAACTGGTTACCGAAAATAAAAAATTAAATAAAATTATGATTGACATTTATTACAATTATAAAAAGAAAATGGGATACAGTGAATTTGAAATAGCTCAAAAAAGAGAAGCACTAGAAAATGTCTTAATTCCTTATACCATGGAAGAAAATATAGAAATGTTAAAAAATGTCGGATTTAACGAAGTAGAAGTAATTTTCAGATGGAATAATTTTGCCACGTTTATAGCTTTTAAGAATTAAAATTTATACTTATACTTCCAAGAACCTCAAATTTAGCGTTCGGGTCTATTTCCGCATGAGATAAAACCACCACATCCACTCCGAATCTTTCCAAAATTTCTGCAAGAGGCTTTCTTATAAGAGGGTCCACTATTAAAACAACAGGCGCTATTCCCTGAGAAACTACTTCCTGAGCGGCATTATTTACCTCTTCTACAAGTTTATTCATCTCTGCAACTGTCAGCATAAACTGTTTTTGCTCTCCTTGCTGTTTTAGTTTCGACATCAGATACTGTTCTGTTGGAGCGTCAAATGTAATAAGTTTTAAGGTTCCGTCTTCACTTTCATAAAGTTTTGTAATAACCCGGCTAAGAGCGCTTCTTACATGTTCGACAATAGTATCTATGTTTTTGGTATATTCAGCGATATCCGCAATTGTTTCAAGAATGGTTATCATATCTTTAATAGGTATTTTCTCATGTAAAAGGGATTTTAAAACTCTTTGAATAAGCCCTATACTCGCAACTTTTAAGGCATCGTCCACAATAGCCGGAAAATCTTTTTTTACCCTCTCAAGAAGCGCCTGAACGTCCTGACGGGTTAAAAGCTCTTCTGCGTATTTTTTAATAACTTCACTTATATGCGTAACTATAACGGTAGAAGGGTCCACAACCGTATAACCGTTCATAAGAGCTTCTTCTTTTTTATCTTCGTCTATCCATACGGCATCAATCCCAAAAGCCGGTTCTTTTACCTTTATTCCGTCAACTTCTTCGATAACCATAGGACTTGACATAGCCAAATATTTATCAGGATACACCTCTCCTTTTGCTACTTCAACTCCTTTTAAAAGTATCTGATATTCAGTAGGTTTTAAATTCAAATTATCCTTAATTCTTATCTGAGGGACTAAAAAACCAAAATCAGCCGCTATTTTTTTACGCATAGCTTTTATTCTGTCAAGTAAATCCCCTCCCTGGTTGGGGTCGGCTATTTTTATAAGCTGATAACCTATATCAAGTTCTAAAAGCTCTACTTTTAAAATATCCTCTAAAACTTTTTCCTCTTCTTTTGCCGCTTCTTCAGGAGATTTTTTCGCGGCTTCTTTTTCTTTTTGTTCTTCTTTTGCTTTTTCTTCAGCAACTTTTTTAGAAGGCGGCTTTTTAGGTTTTTTTCTAAATTTATTCAATAATTCCTCAATAGGGTCAACACCTTTTTGAGTTTCCATCATTAAATATCCGGCAAGCCAAAATACAAATCCCACAAAAATCATACTTCCCGTAGGAAATCCAGGAATAAACGCCATAAATACAAGAATAGTACCTACAATCAAAACAACTTTATAATCTCTCATAAGCTGTTTGATAACACCCTCTGCAAAGTTACTCTCATCCTTGCTAGCTCTAGTAATAATAATACCCGTAGCGGTTGATACCATAAGAGCCGGTATCTGTCCTACAAGTCCGTCTCCGACCGTTAAAATAGTATAAGTAGAAGCGGCCTGGGCTAAATCCATACCGTGCTGAAAAACCCCTATTAAAAATCCGGCGATTATATTTACGATAGTAATAATAATACCGGCAATAGCATCACCTTTTACGAATTTACTCGCCCCATCCATAGCCCCGTAAAAGTTGGCTTCCCTTATCAGTTCCTCACGACGTCTTTTTGCTTCCTGTTCGTCTATTAACCCGGCGTTTAAATCTGCATCAATAGCCATCTGTTTACCAGGCAAAGCGTCAAGCGTAAATCTAGCAGCAACTTCTGCTACCCTTGTAGAACCCTGGGTAATTACCATAAAGTTAATAACTACAAGTATAATAAATACTATTATCCCTATAACATAATTTCCACCTACAACGAATTCACCAAAAGCAGAAATAATTTTACTAACAGCATCAGGGCCTTCATACCCCTTACTCAAAATCATTCTAGTAGTAGCTACGTTTAGAGAGAGCCTGTAAAGAGTGACAATCAAAATAATTGTAGGAAACGTCGTAAAATCGGTAGGTTTTGGAATATACAAAGATAACATTAAAATCAAAACGGCAACGGCTAAAGAAATAGTCAGGAAAAAATCAAGTATCCCGCTTGGAAGTGGAACTATTATAATTAATAAAATCGCAAAAACAAAAGCAACTACACCTAAATCGGTAACTTCACTTAATAAACGAAGAGATTTTTTTAATCTATTTACCAGCTTTTATCCTTATAACATCAGCTAACGTATATTTTTCCAAAATTTTAGCTACCTCATCTTCTATTTTTGAAAAAAAAGGCCATAAAGAACAAACCTGACTTCTGTCTCTTGTACATTCTTCTTTATCTGAAGAACAATAAAAAACCAAAGAATTTTTATCTTCAAGAGACTTAAAAACATCAACTATTTTTATTTCTTCAGGTTTTTTAACAAGCATAAATCCCCCATGAATTCCTTTAAAAGACTTAATAAAACCTTTTTTTGAAAGATTTTGTAAAAGTTTAGCCAAAAAAGGTTTAGGAAGTTCAGTTAATTCAGAAATTTTATTAACATCTACAGGTTTATCGAATTTAGAAAGCTCAATTAAAGCCTGCAAAGCATATGCGGTAGATTTGGTAAAAAGCATAAAACACCTTTTTTTTAAAATTATACAAAAATAATCCCTTTTCAATTGAATTTTATTTCAAAAATTAAAATATTTCCCTCCCTGTATAAAAAAACCTCTACATTAAGCCAATTTTCCAAAACCCCTCTTACAAACTGAAGTTCTTCAGGGTTATAATCTTCAAGATAAATTTTCATAATTCTTTTTTCAGGATAAAGCATAATATAGGCTTTTGAGCACAGGGACATAATATCTTCTATAATCCTTTTTAACTGTTCTTTATTTGCGTTAACAAAAAAACCTTTACCATTTACAGGATAATCTTTTAAAATTTCTTCTATATTAAAAATCTCTTTTTCAGAATTAAATAAATCATTAAATTTATTTAATTTTTCTTTTAAATAAAAAACAAGCTCTTTTGCCTTTTCATTTTTAATATCTAGTTTACTAAGTTCTTCTATAGGGTATTTTAATTGAAAAACAATAGATTGAATAATATTTTTGAAAGTATCGTTTTTATAATTAAAATACTCTTTATCTTTTAATTTAATCTCTTCTATTGCTTTTTCTATTTTATTTTCTAAAGACTTGTTCATATCCTTCATTTTTACATTATATCTTCTAAGCTGAATATTTTTCATTAATAAAATTATAGTAATACTTATAATACCAAAAATTATAATGGCCAAACTGATAATCCATTCTTTATACATAGAATAAAACGTAAGAGGTTTATTTACCAAAACAGCATCTTTATAATCTAAGTCATCAGCATCCACTCCGAATTTTTCAAGATTTTTAACATTCAAATACATTTTATTGGCTTTTTCAAAAGTAAAGCCTATATTTTGCATAAATTCACCTTTTAGATACTTTAATACTTTTTTTGCCACTTCTTTACCTTGAGAGAGTGCGTCAGTAACTTTACCTCCAACAATATTGGAATCTTCCATACCGGCCAATAAATCAGTATGAATAACTATGGGATGAGGAAAATATTGAGATATCAAAGCAATAGCATATTCATAATCCATATGACTGCCTTTTAAATAAAAACTGTAAGGGGTAAGTAAAATCATAGCCGACTTATCTTTTGCAAATTTAAGTTCTCTTAAAACATTTTCTAAATTCTTATCATTTATATAGATAAATTTCACATCCTTTATTTTTTCAAAAGCTTTTTTATACTCTTTCATTACCGACTTAGCCGAATTTGAATTATCAGCCACAACATAGATGTATTTTACATCAGGCATAATTTTTTTTATAAATTTATAATTAACCAAAGGCTCTTTCTTTTCAAAAACCCCGGCATATTTAGATTTATCAAGCTGTTTTGCCAATTTAAGGTTGTTTACTCCGGCAAAAAAAACTTTTGCATCCTTAAAAAGAGAAGTATTTTTATATTTTTTTACAAAATTCAACGCATTATCATCAGTAGTTATTATAATATCGAACTTTACTCCTTTATACTTATTTTTTAGATAAGTATAAAAACTTTCGAATCTCTCAGGAGTCGGTCTAAAAACTTTCGTATCCATAAATTCAATATAAATTTTTACATCTTTTCTATCTTTTAATCCGTTTAAAATACCTTCAAGTTCGGTTTTAGTCCATTGAAATTTAACGGAATAAGAGTTTATTATCAAAATATTTTTTGCAAAAAGAGAAACTACAAAAAATAAAAATATTAAGATGTGCTTCACTTTACACCTTTTTGACATCAATTTTAAAATTTTATCATAATATTTGCTTTTTATTTAAAACTTATGTATACTTCTATTTCAAAATTTACCAATCAGGAGGCTAACATGGCTTTGGATTCGGCGAAAAAAAGAGAAATCATCGCTAAATTCGGAAATAATGAAAATGATACTGGAAGTCCTGCGGTTCAAATCGCGCTTTTGACTGAAAGAATCAATCAGATTAACGAACATTTACAAACTCACAAACATGACCATTCAAGTAGACTAGGTTTATTAAAATTAGTTGGACAAAGAAAAAGACTTATGAGATATCTTAAGAAAAAAGACCACGACAAATATCTCGAAGTTATTGCTGCTCTAAATTTAAGAGACAGAGTTTAATCTCTTCTCTTTATTTATTTAACGCTTTCCTTTCTATTT
>JAMOSR010000097.1 GCA_027062985.1 Nautiliaceae bacterium | reverse complement strand
AAAATTGCTGATGAATTAAATAAAAAGTTAAACGAATTTAAAATATAAATATTCCACCCCAAAAGTCAAGACAATTTTTGAAAAATTTTGAGAATGGGGTTGTAAGAATAGAAAGTGAGAAAAGGAGTGTCAGAGCTTGAAAAAGTTGATAGAGCGATTAGTGGATATTTGACAAAGGATATTGATGCAATTGTTAGGAAAATATTAAAATAACCCAAATTGCTAGTTAAAATGGAATAAAAGACGATACCAGAGCAAAAGTATCAAACAGTGAGATATTATTGATAGGGTATATAGCCATGGAAGATTTTAACGGGAATTATTATAAAGCATATCAATATATTAAAGAAATGAAAATAGTGAAAATATTGGAATATACAAGATTTATCCGCAGAATAAACAAATTAGAAAGCGTAATAGAAAAACTGTTTTTATGGCTTTTTGCGGAATTGTTTAAAAGATTAGAAGGAGCACAAATTTATTCTGTAGATTCGTTTCCTGTGGAATTGTGCCAGATTTCAAGAGAAAAAAGATGTAGATTATACAACGACGAAAAACTAAAAGGTTTTAACGCTTCTAAAAACAGATATTTTTACGGTTTTAAGGTTCATATGGTAGTTAACACCAATAAAGAGTGGTTTTTTAACAAAACTTAAGCTTTTTATTTTAACTTATAGTTTCGACTATTTTTTGAAACTGGATAAAAATAAACAAAATTTACTTTTTAACTAGCAATTTGGGTATAATTTAATTAAAAATAAAAACAAGGTGTATAATGCAGGCAATTGTAGAGGAATTTTACACTGTAAAAGATTATGAACACTGGGAAGGGGATTGGGAATTAATAAACGGCAGACCTTACGCCATGGCTCCCGCGCCTTTTAACAAACATCAATGGATATTAATGAAATTAGGCTATCTTTTAAATTCAAAACTTAAAAACTGTAAGAAATGCTTTGTTTTAGGAGAAGCCGAATACAGAATAAGCAAAGACACCGTTTTAAGACCGGATGTAAGCCTAATTTGCGGGAAACTCGGCAAATATATTACAAAAGCCCCTTTAATTATTTTTGAGATAATCTCCTCATCCACCAAATTAAGAGACGAAATAACAAAAAAAGAGATATATAAACTTCAAAAAGTTCCGTTTTACGTAATGATTTATCCTGATAATAAAATAGTTATGATTGATTTAAAAAATGAAAAAGAACTAGAAAAAATCACAATAAAAACCCCATGCGGCGATATAACACTTACAAAAGAAGAAATTCTAGAGGAAATTAGATGAAAAGATATACCATCGCCCATTCTCCCGACGCCGATGATGTTTTTATGTATTACGCTTTAAAATTCGGGTGGGTAGGAAATAAAAAATATAAATTTCAAAATATAGCGGAAGACATTGAAACGCTTAATAAAAAAACGCTTAAAAACATTTATGACGTAAGCGCCATAAGCTTTGGGGCTTATCCGTTTTTGAAAGACGAATACGCCCTGCTTAAAACGGCCGTCAGTTTCGGTTACGGATACGGACCGAAACTCGTAAAATTAAAAGGAAAAAAATTAAAAAGAAATTTTAAAGTGGCCCTAAGTGGAGAATATACGACAAATGCCCTTATTTTTAAGATATATTATCCCAACGCAAGAATTGTTTACAAAAATTTTCTTGAAATAGAAGAAGCCGTATTAAAAGGGGAAGTCGACGCTGGAGTTTTAATTCATGAAAGCATACTGACATATGATGACAGATTGGAAGTGGAAAAAGAGCTTTGGGATATATGGGTTGAACTTGCTGGAGAAAGACCTCTGCCTCTTGGAGGCATGGCGATAAGACGTTCCATTCCTCTGATTGACGCCATAAACATTGAAGAAATGCTTACAAAAGCCGTATACGTGGCAAACAGACACAAAAAGTTACTATCAAAAATGCTTATTGAAAGAAATCTTGTCAGGGTAGATGACAGAATCCTCGATAAATACCTAAATCTCTACGCAAACGATAAATCAATAGAAATGGACGAAGAGCAAATAGAAGCAATAAACAAACTTTACGAAATAGGTTTTAAAGCAAAACTTCTTCCATGTGTAAAAGACATAAGGGATTATATGATTCCAAAAGAGTATAAAAACCTACGATTTAATGAAAAGTAAAAAAATGAAAAATGAAAATTTTAAAGAATGGCTAAAAACAAATGAACTTAGTTTAAAGTGTAAACCAAGAACCCAAAGGGCAAGTTACATAGAATTTTTTGAAGGAGAGTTTAAAGGTGACAAAGTCCCAGAATTTAAAAGAGGCGAAATTTATTTTGCAAAGCTGACCGACAGTGCTAAAATCAGACCTTTTTTAATATATCAAAACGATTACCTCAACAGGGCATGTTTTGAAGGCTTATATCATACAGTCGTTGTTTTGCCCCTTAGCGGACAGATTCTAGGGGGAGATTATCGTATTTTTATTCCTAAAAGAGATAATATGACCCGGGATAGTGAAATAGTAACAACGGCAATTGGTATAATTTCAACAGGAAAAATTATTTTTTCAAAAGGAATAGTTACAAAATTAACAAAAGAGGAATTAAATAGAGTTGATAAAGCGGTAAAAAAAGTATTGGGAATGGAGGAAAATGCAATCTGAAATTATAGCTCTGGCCGTAGCCACGTTAAAACTGGCCCTGCTTCTTTCTCTTCCGGCACTGCTTGTGGGAATGATAGTGGGGCTTATGATTTCAATATTTCAGGCCACAACCCAGATAAACGAAATGACGCTTAGCTTCGTCCCAAAAGTACTTGCCATTGCAGTGGTTTTAATATTTACAATGCCGTGGATGATGAACGAAATAATAGACTTTACCAAATACGTCTTCGGGCTTATACCTACGTTTTTAAGATGATTATAGATTTTTCAAAATTTTCAAGTATAAAAATAGGTCCGAAAACAGAAGTGGCGATAATAGACGAATATTGTTATAACAATGAGTTTCTAATAGGTAAAGCCACAAACACGCTAATCTCCCCCTCTCCCCCACCTATAGGAATTTTAAGCGACCGATATAAATTTATTAAAATAGAAAAGGGATATTTAAAAGTCGGGGCAAAAACCCAAAACAGGGTCTTATACTCCTTTTGCAAAAAAAACAACTTACATGGATTTGAGTTTTTAAATAAACTTCCCGGTACACTCGGAGGCAGTATTAAAATGAACGCCGGCGTTAAAGAGTATGAAATATCCAAAAACCTGGTCGCAATAAAAACCTTAAACGGATGGATTGAAAAAAAAGATATAAATTTTTCTTATAGAAGTTCAAATATCCAAACTCCCGTATTTGAAGCTATTTTTGAAATAAAAGAAGGTTTTGATTTTATATTGGACGAGAAATTAAAAAAACTGCGCTCAAACCAGCCAAAAGAACCGAGTCTTGGAAGCGTGTTTAAAAACCCCAAAGGCAATTACGCCGGAAGATTAATTGAAGCCGCAGGCATGAAAGGGATGGCTAAGGGCGGTGTGAAAGTAAGTGAAATTCACGCAAATTTTTTTGTAAATACGGGAGGAGGCACTTTTGAGGATATGATGTTTTTAATAAACGAAACAAAAAAAAGGGTTTTTGAAAATTTCGGTATAAAATTAAGCCTCGAGATTAAAATTATCTAATATAATTCGAATATTAAAAATGAATATCTTCCTGAATATCTTTATCCCCCCATTTTTTAATACAGAGTTCCCTTAAAACGGGATGAGTCTTTTTCTTTATGTTTTTACAATTTATTCTGTATCTTATTACTCTTTCGTCTTTGTCTAAAGTAATTCTTAATACAACTCTAGGAGATGAATAAGTAGTGTCTTTTAAATCAAAAGTCCCGTCTCTATTCTTAAATTTTGGGGTATTTCTTGTAGTATAATGCCACCTTAATCCTTTAACTAATTCTCTTCCGTAAACATTTATATAATTAGGGTTGGAGTAATCACTTGTTTTTGTATCCAAATTATCAATTTGCAATACATCTCCTAATTTAAAACTCTTATTATTTTCCAAATCCATATAATTTTGAGCTAATTCAACCGCATTTGAAACACCTGTGGTTAAAGTATAGGACATACTTTCAATAACTGAATGAGCCCTTATTTTAGAAAATTCAGAAATAACAACACCAACAGCAACTAATATTTCTATTATTAAAATTGCAAAAATAATTTCTACTAAAGTAAATCCTTTTTTCATTTTTATCACTTCTTCTCCAATTTCGAATGTAAAAACGCTAATGCTAAAAGTAAAAGCCCAAGTGTCCCTGTTATAACTTCGCTTATATGGAAAAATATTTTTAAAAGCATAATAACCGCCAAAACCCCTATAGCGTAATGGGCTCCGTGTTCAAGATACTTATATTCGTCCAATACGCCATTTTCAACCATCCATATCGTAAGGCTTCTGACAAACATAGCCCCTATTCCAAGCCCTATCATAATTAAAATAATATTAGGGGTAATGGCAAAGGCACCTATTACTCCATCAAAACTAAAACTCGCATCAAGGACTTCAAGATAAATAAGCCCCATCAGACCACTTTTGACCCCTTCCGAACTCAAAGCTTCGTTCACTCCTTTTAAAAGGGCGTAGCTTAAAAGCCCTAAAAAATAGGCAATAGCTATTTTATAGTCTTTAGCGTCATAAACAACGATTATTCCTATAACAACAGCCACAATAAAAGAGATATTATTTACTTTTCCAAACTTTTCAGCCGTCTTTTCAATAGGTTTTATCCAACGAATTTCTTTTTCCCCAAATAAAAAATCGCTAAAAACCATCCACAAAAAAGCTCCCCCAAAAGCATATATAAGCTTTTCGGTGGATAAAAGCACTTCATGGTACTTCTGCGGGTCAAAAAGAGCTATATTTATAGTTTCGTAAAATCCCATATTGGCAGCCACGGCCACTATTAAAATAGGAAAAACAAACCTCATCCCAAAAACCGCTATCAAAATCCCCCATGTTAAAAATCTTTTCTGCCAGATTTTATCCATCGTTTTTAAGATTTTAGCGTTAACAACCGCATTGTCAAACGAAAGAGAAATTTCCAGAATAGCTAAAACAGCCGTTAAATAAACAGCGCTGAGGCCTCCTATAAAAAAAGCCAAAACAAGTCCTATAACGGCTATTAAAAAAGAAAAATAAAAATATTTCACTTAAACACCTTTAAATTTTAAAAAGATTTTCAAGTTTGCTTGTATCTTTTGTTTTTTCTTTAGGTTCTTGAAGTTCTATTTTATATTTTGTAAGCATACTCGCAAGAGTAATATTAACCCCGTTTTTACCAATAGCCTTAGCTTTTTCGTTAGGGTCCACCTCAACATACGCAACACCGTTTTTTTCGTCTATTCTTACGTTTTTTACTATAGCGGGAGAAAGAGCCCTTGCAACAAATATTTCAGGTTTTTCCGAATACTCTATTACGTCTATATTCTCTCCGTTAAGTTCGTTTGAAATAGCGTTTATCCTAACCCCGTTTTTACCTATAATGGTTCCTATCGGGTCTATTCTCGGATTTAAAGAACTTACGGCAACTTTACTTCTAACTCCCGGAATTCTCGCACTTCCGTGTATTTTTATAATACCGTCCCTAACCTCCGGAACAGCCGCTTCTATAAGCTTTTCCAAAAACTTAGGAGAGGTTCTGCTAAGCTCAATAGTTATTCCTTTTTTATTATCGAAATGAACATATTTTAAAAGGGCTTTTAATACATCGCCCACTTCAAATTTTTCACCTTTTATTCTGTTTCTTCTAGGAAGAACCCCTCTTACCCCTTCAAGCTCCACCCACGTATTTTCATCAGAATCAACTTTAATTACCTCTCCGCTTACAATAGTGTTTAGTTTAGAAATCAGTTTTCTGTAAATTTCATTTTCCAAAAGTCTCGTAATTTCCCTCTCAAACTCTCTTTGAAGGGCCATAGCCCCGCTTCTTCCAAGCTTGCTTAAATCAAGCTCGGCTCTTAACCTGTCTCCTATCTGAGCGTTAGGGTCAAACTCCCTAGCTTCGTCAAGATATAGGTACTTTTCAGGTTCATTTAAAGCCCTGTCGTCGTTTACGACGGTAAAATTTTGATAAATTTTAAGCTCTCCGTCTTCTAGTTCCACATCAACGTCTATATCTCCTAAAACCTTTTTGGCCGTTTTGATTATAGAACGCTTAAAAGCCTCTTTAACCTCATCAAAATCAAGCCCTTTTTCGTTTGCAACCAGCGATAATAAATCAAGTACCTTATCCACGACAATCCTTTCTTGTTTTAATTTGTCTATAATATTAACTTTGTTATAATTTTACACAATTTTTTGATAAAATAATAATAAAAAGGAAATGCATGAAATTAAAACTTATCGGCGCCGATAACTCCATTATAGAAAAAGATTATGAAGAGTTCGTAAAAGAGATAAAACCGAACAGTTTTTTCTATTTTCATAAAGACACAAGTTACAAAGACCTAAAAGATTTAATAGATAAACTGGAAGAAGAAGGGTACTCCGTTTATTTCAGGGAAGTCAAATTCGGACTAGACGAGAGTGCCTATATGTACGAACTTCACATTATTTAAAAGAATAACATGAAAAAACTCTACATTGAAACGTTCGGCTGTCAAATGAACGTTAAAGACTCGGAACATATTATAGGCGAACTCTCCGAGTCTTACACTACCACGGAAAATCCAAAAGAAGCCGATTTAATTATCCTAAATACATGCTCTGTTAGAGAAAAACCGGTTCAAAAACTATTTTCCGAACTTGGAGCTTTAAGAAAAATAAATCCTAAAGCAAAATTCGGTGTTTGCGGATGTACAGCTTCACATATGGGAGAAGAAATTATTAAAAAAGCCCCTTATGTAAGTTTTGTTTTGGGCGCTAGAAATACAAGCAGAATAAAAGAGGCGATAAAAAAAGAAAAAGCGGTTATTACCGATATAGATTATGATGAAACCACTTATGTTTTTAAAAATGTCCATAAAAACCCATATAAAGATTTTGTAAACATAATGGTCGGATGCGACAAAAAATGCACGTTTTGCATAGTGCCGAAAACAAGAGGAAAAGAGATATCCATTCCTTTAGACTTAATTTTAAAACAGATAGAAAACCTTGCCAAAGAAGGAGTAAAAGAAATTACCCTTTTAGGGCAAAATGTAAACAATTACGGAAAAAGATTTAGCGTACCTCATCCTAAAGTTGATTTTACCGACCTTTTAAGAGAAGTCAGCAAAATAGAAGGCATTGAAAGAATCAGATTCACATCCCCCCATCCTCTCCACGCCGACGATAAGTTTTTAGAAGAATTCGCCACAAACCCTAAAATATGCAAACATATCCATTTTCCTCTGCAAAGCGGAAGTACAAAAATATTAAAAGCTATGAAAAGAGGATATTCAAAAGAGTGGTTTTTAAACCGATGCGAAATATTAAGACAAATACCCGATATAGCTATCTCAACCGATATAATAGTAGGATTTCCGGGAGAAAGTGAAGAGGATTTTAATGAAACCTTACAGGTAGTTGAAAAAGTAAAATTTGAGCAGATTTTCAGTTTCGTATACTCCCCACGGCCTCTGACAGAAGCGGCGACTTTTGAAAATCAAGTCCCTAAAGAGATTGCCAAAAAAAGATTATGGCGTCTTCAGGATTTACACACAAAAATACTTGAAGAAACGGCAAAAAAACAGGTAGGAAAAGTTTATAAAGTACTGGTAGAAGAAATAGGCATGGGAAAAAGCGATAATTTTTTTACGGTAAAACTTGACAAAGACCCTAACTTACTTGGTAAAATAGTCGATGTAAAAATAACAAAAGCCAATAAACATACATTGGAAGGAGAATTGGTAAAGGATTTTAAATAAAAAAACTGATATCTTTTATATTTTTTATTTTTATCGGTATTGGGGTTTATTTTTATTTAAACCCCTCTTACAAACTCTCCCTTGAAGCAAAATATTATTATGAAATGGGAGATTTTGAAAAAGCTTATAAATTAGCTCATGAAGCTTATTTGCTCGACCCTTACAATAGAATGGCTTTTACTGTTAAAATACAAAGCGAAATAGCAAAAGAATGGGCTAGATATATTCAGGAAAGTGAAGAATATTTTGCTAGAATAGAACAGATAGCCAATAAAGAAAACATAACACCAAAAGACAAAGCAAAAATAAAAATGATGCTTGAAATTTTGATAGACGAATACAAAACATTAAAACCCTCACTTTTAATACCCGAGTGGTTAAAAATAGAAGCAAAAAAAAGATACGAAAAGGCAAAGAGGTTATATGAAGCTATTACAACAGGAAGCGACTAAGTTTTTAAAATATATAAAACAGACTCATTCTCCCCAGACATACAGAACCTATGAAAGCGTAATAAAAGAAGCTTTAAACCATATAGAAACAGAAGGCAATATTATAGACATAACCCCTTACAGAATAAAAATAGCCTCGTTAAGTAAAAAAACAATAGCCAAAAAAGTTTCAGCTCTTAGAAGTTTTTTTGATTTTTTAAAAACGGAAGGATATAAATATAAAATAGTAGGAGACGAACATATAAAAGTACCAAAAACCCTGCCTAAACCCATAAGTTTAGAACACATAAAACAGGCCCTTAAAAGTGCGGATATGGAAGAATATCTGGCTATTATGATTATTTTTTCTTTAGGTCTTAGAATAAGCGAAGCGGCAAATATAAAATTAAAAGACATTAAAAACGACTGGATTGAAATTACAGGAAAAGGAAATAAAACAAGAATTCTGCCAATACACCCTAAACTTAAAGAATTTATAAATAAATATCTCGAACTTAATCCTAAAAAAGAATACCTTTTTGAAAAAGACGGAAGAAAACTTAATGAAAACAACTTAAGATATATTATTCAAAAAGCATTCAAAAAAATAGGCATTCACGTAACGCCTCATCAACTAAGACACTCCTTTGCCACTTATATGCTGGATAAAGGAGCCAGAATAAACGATGTAAGCGAACTTTTAGGCCATTCCTTTATATCTACTACACAGATATACACTAAACTTTCGAATTCATTAAAACTTAAAAATTACCTAAAAGCTCATCCGCTATGTGGTTAGAAAAATTTATAAAAAGAAACTTTATATCCTTCTATAAAGAAGAAAACTATAACCTGCTGTTAGAGACTGTAAAAAACAAAAATATTATAAACTCTCAAAAAAAAGAATTTGAGAACAAAAAAGAACTTGAAAAATTTGTAATAGAAAAAATAAACGAAAATCCTCAAACCTATACATCAACTGTATTATTAACCCTGAATCAGGGAGTAATAAACAGTTGTCAAAAAAAAGATTATCTAAAAAGAGATATAGACTATAACAACATTCAGTTTATATGCATCAACAACCAATATTCGTTTTATACTTCTATTTATGATTTAAATAAAACAAAAAAAGAATATAAATTCGAACTTGACTTTATTTACTCCATATTCGCCCCTATAGACTTTTTAGCAAAAGAGAGAAAAAACAGGTTTTACGTACTGGTATTAAAAGAATATTTAGCAATTTTAGGATACGAAGATTTTATTCCCATTTTCAGCGATATAATAACTATAAACGAAAAAGAAGAAGAGGAAGAAGAGGAACATATCGAAGATATAGAAGAAATAGATATTCTAGACGATTTAACAGAAAATATCGAAGATATAGAAGATTTAGACGATATCGAAGAGTTGGAAGAAGAAAACACAACACAGAGCAGTTCCACCAATATAGAAGTTTCACTTCTAAATTTTGTTCAGGCTTCTTTAAAAGAATATTATGAAAATTACAGCGAAGATTTTATAGAAAAAATTATTATTTTAGATACGGCTGAAATTTCTCCGTCCATAACCAGACTTTTAGAAGATGAAATTTTAATACCCGCGGAATATAAGAAAATAGACTTATTAGAAACTATCAATAGGATGAGCGTTGAGAGTTTATAGTTTTGTAAAACCAAAAAAGAAACCTCTTTTAAAAGAAGACACCAAATTGTGGCTTATATTTATTACAATTTCTTTCATTCTTTATATATCGTTTGGACTTTTTTTAGAAATAAAAAGCTACCTGTTTAAAAAAGAAACAAAAGAACTTTACAATCAAACATTAACCTTAAAACATAAAATAATAGAACTTAATAAACAAAAAGAGTTTATCTATACCCAAAAAGCACTTTACGAAGATATTATGATAAAAAACCAGCTTGTAAAACAACAAATTCAAAATTTACTTGATTTAATTCCCGACCCTATTACACTTGAAAAATTCTATATAGACCATAATAAGCTTATTATTTATGGAATAACACCTACTAAAGACGTATATAACCTTTTAATGCTGCCTCCTTTAGAATCGATTTTTGAACAGACAATTACCTATTTTTACGAACTTCCAAACGGATGGTATAAGTTTAAATCAGAAAACTTTATAAAGAGTGAAGATGAAAATCAAACTGAATAAGCCTAATATTAAAATACCTAAAATAACTATTTACGGTATAGACGTAATCAAAAACCTCGGATTTTTTGCTTTATATATAATAATAACCCTTTTGGCTATCACTCTTATTATCGCTCCTTCAATAAAAAAATTTAAACAGACCCAAAAAAAGTATTTTGAAGCGAAATACGAATTCAATATGGTTAACAATCAATATAATAAAACTTTAAACGAACTAAAAATGCTTAAAAAAGAAAACGCTAAAATATTAAACGCTTTTAGAAGAGATTTTAACATAAACAACTTTAAAAATTTCGCTTCCCAGTTTATGGAAATAACCTCTATAGAAAAAAACGGCACAAAACCTTTTAAAAAAGATTTTCTTACAACGATTTATTTTGTAAAATCCAAAATAAATTCCCCAAAGGATTTTTATGATTTTATAGACGCGTTAAAAAATTATAAATATATCGTTAAGGTCTATTTTCCTATAAATTTTCAAAAAGAAGGAAAAAAAATTCTCTTGACTCTAAAACTTGAACATTACCGTCTCAAAAATCCAAAAGCGTTAAAAGCCGAAGAAAAAGCCCACTGAAAATTATACCCTCCAAGTTCTCCCGTAACATTCAAAACTTCTCCCAAAAAAAATACATTACCAACCTTTTTGCTTCTCATAAAAAAATCCACTTCATCCGTATTTATGCCTCCCTTGCTGACTTCCGCCCTTTCAAATCCAAAAGTTCCGGCAGGAGCAAATTCGTAGGAGTTTATGTTTTTTAATCTATTTCTTTCCTGATTAGATAAAAATTTAACTTTTTTATCTTCTATCTGCTGAGCTTTTAAAAACTCTTTAACAAATCTTTTAGGAAGCGGAAGCTGGGTCGATATCTGTTTATCCGGATTTTTGAGGTAAAAAAAGACGTTTTTTCCGGCAAGAAAATCTATCTTTATTTTTCCCCTCTCCCACCATAAAGAAGTATTTAAAATAGCCGGACCTGTAATTCCTTTATGTGAAAAAAGAATATTTTGAGAATATTTTTTTAATCCTACATATACATCAGCTTTAAAAGATATTCCGCTTAAATTTTTAAACCAATATTCACTCGGTTGTACCGTAAGCCCTACTAAAGCCGGTTTAAATTCTTCAAAAGAATGTCCTAGTTTCTCTCCCAACCTAAGCCCGATGTCGCTAGCACCTAGCTTTTTAAAACTAGCTCCGCCTGTGGCTATTACTATATTTTTAGCTTCAAAAACGCCTTTATTGGTAATTATTTTATTACCTTGAATATCTTTAACCTCCGTATTAAAACTTATATGCTTTACTTTTTGTCTAAAAAAACTAAGAAGTTCTTCGGAAGAATTAAAAAAATACTGGTTTGGTTTTAATTCTTTTACTTTTAAATGATTCTCATCCAAAAACCTAAGTAAATCCTTATTATCAAACCGGTTAAATATTTTTTTTATAAAATTTTTATCTCCTCTGTAATTATCAGGGGATAAATTTTTATTAGTAATATTACATTTACCTCCGCCGCTTATTTTTATTTTTCTGCCTATTTCCGAAGTTTTCTCCAAAATAATATAATCTTTTTTCAAAAGAGTAGCCAAAAAAAGCCCGCTAGCACCTCCTCCTATAATAACTGTTTTTTTCAAAAACAATCCTTTTTAGATAGAATTATAATAAAAAGGAGAAAAATGCAAAAAAGAATTTATTACAATCATACGGATGCAGGAGGAGTAGTTTATCACTCAAACTATATAACTTTTTGCGAACAGGCAAGAAGCGAATATTTTTTTAAACACAGAATTTTTTTCGAAAACGAAGGATATGTGGTAAAAGAACTTAAGGCCAAATATATAAAACCTGCAAAACTAGGTGATATAATAACAATTCATACCTATATAAAAGAAGTAAAAAAAGCTTCACTGACGCTGCTTCAAACAATAACAAAAGAAAACATTGACATATTCGAAATGGAAATAACGGTCGTATTTATAAAAAACGGAAAAATATCCAAAATTCCTGAAAATCACTTAAGGATTATCAATGAACTCAAAAACAAAAGGTAATATGGGGGAAGACACAGCGGTAGAATTTTTACAAAATAAAAACTATACGATAGTAACCAGAAATTTTTATTGTAAAGGCGGGGAAATAGATATTATAGCTTATAAAAACGGGGTATTTCACTTTATAGAAGTAAAAAGCGGTATAAATTTCGAACCCGTTTACAACATTACTCCTCAGAAAATAAAAAGAATTATCAAATGTGCTTATTTTTATATGAAAAAAAATAAAATCAATGAAGCTTTTTGCATAGATGCGATAATCATTAAAAATGAAAAAATTGATTTTTTAGAAAATTTAACTTTATAAAAATAAAAAGGAGAAAGGATGAAAAAGGGGGTAGTGAAATTATAAGAGAGAAAGATTAACCTAACATTAATCCTACTTATTTTTTACAAAAAATTTACATTTTTCTTCCGGTTGAGGTTCTCCTAAATAAAATCCCTGAAAATAATCTATACCAATCTCTTTTGTTATTTCAAAAACCTCTTTGCTATGAACAAATTCGGCCACCGTTTTCATATCGCTTTTTTTTGCAAAATCCACAATAGTTTCAACTATAAGTTTAGAATGCTCGTCTTTATCTATATTTTTTATCAAACTTCCGTCTATTTTTAAATAATCTGCATCAAGTTTTAAGACTCTAGCAAAATTTGAATAACCACTTCCAAAATCATCTATCGCAAATTCGATTTTATATTTTTTTAGCATTCTTACAAACTCCTCAAGCATTTCATAATCGCTTATATCGCTCTCAAGTATTTCAAATGTCACTCTTTTAGCAATATCATATTCAACAAAATGTTTAAATATGTACTCTTTTATCTGTTTATTTATAACATCTTCAATAGAAAGGTTAATACTAAGACTCACATGAGGATATTTTTTTAAAATTCTCAATGAATGCGAGAGAATTTTTTGAGTTATAAAATGATACATTTTATTCTCTTTAAGAATACCTAAATAAGGATAAATACTTCTGATTTCTCCTTTTGGAAATTTTACCCTGCAAAGCACTTCATATTTAAAAACATTTAACTGTTTATCGAAAATAGGCTGAAAATAAGGGATAATCCAGTCTTTTTCTATCGCTTTTTTAATTTCATTAGACTTTTGAATGTTATCTTTTATAAAAAGATTAAGCTCTTCCTCAAACACTCCGACTTTTTCTTTTACGTCCTTTTTTATTGTTTTTACGGCTATATCGGCATTTTCAAGTAAAGGCTCCTCACATGCTATTCCGGCACTCATAGAAATTCTAAGTTCTGTATTATCCTGCATAAATATTTTGGATTCTATATACTTGATAAACTCTCTTGCTGTTTGTATCATCTTTTCTTTACAACAGTTTTCCTGGTCGAATAAAATCCCGAAATCATCGGCGCCAAGCCTATAAACTTTTGCATTTGGCATCTGTTTTTCTATAAATTTAACAAGCTCATTGGCTATAAATTTTAATACATCGTCCCCTACTTTGGTACCGAAAAAATCGTTAATATTTTTAAATTTATCTATATTAAAAACTATAAGTCCGGGTTTTTTAATCTTTTTTAAATCATTATTGAATTTAATCCTGTTTGCAAGAAGGGTAAGCTGGTCGTATTCGGCAAGAAAAACGGCTTCTTTAATTTTCTCTTCAAGTTTATAAATAAGCACAATAAGACTGATAGTAACACTCAGTATAAAAAGTATCATAAGCAAAGAAAGAAGTTCAAAAAAACGTAAATCTATTTTTGTAGTTTTTAAAAAACTTTTTAAAGCAGCGTTAAGATAACGTTCCGTAGGATAATTAAGAATTGTTTCGAGATAAATTTTATATTTAGGGAAATATTTTAAAAATATTTTTAAATTTCTGTAAAAAGCAATATTATACTGATTTTTTTCATTTAAAAGTTTTTGTACTTCTTTCAAATTTATCTTTTTTAAAAAATCATCGTCAATAGCCGTCTTTGCCAAAAAAACAGAAGAGATTATCTTTAAAAGTTCTTTTTTCGATTTTTCAGTGTTAAAAAAGAGATAAGGAATAGAGCTTCCAAGAAACATAAAAGAGTTTTTAACCGGCATATTGTAGCGTAAAAATTCAAAAACCAAATCCTCTTTTTTCAAAAACGCCCTTTTATATTCCAAAAACCTCTCATAAGACAACTTGTAATGATTCTTAAAAAACTCATTAAACTCAAGGTTTTTAATATTGCTTTTAATCCGCTTGACATCCGTTGCTATTAAATCGTTGTTGTAATAAAGATACAAACTTGCGTAAAGTATATGATAATTTAATTTATTTTCCTCTTCTTTTAGGAGATTAATTTTATATAAAATATCGCTGCTGTTAACAAAATACTCTTTTACAAACTTATTAAAATAAAAAACTCCCGCTATTACTGTCAATCCTATTAAACCTGCTATCCATACTTTAAACGATTTCATTTACCGCTCTTTATTTAGTATTTTAGGCATTTCGCCCGTAAGTGCTTGAAAAAAGGCATAAATAGCATCCACGTCTTTTTCTGGCAAATCTATACCTAAATTATACTTTCCCATTAACACTATAGCCTTTTTTAAATTTTTCACATTTCCGTTGTGCATATAAGGGGGCGTAACGGCTATATTCCTAAGACTCGGAACTTTATATACATATTTATCTTCTTCCCGTTTTGTAACCTCATACCTGTCTCTTCCCCTTGGAAGAGATATCTTCTCAAAAAACACACCAAGCTTTTGAAATGAGTTTCCCCCCATATTAACACCGTTGTGACATGTTACACAGCCGTATGCCTTAAAAAGAAAATATCCTCTTTTTTCTTCTTCGTTTAAAGCTTTTTTATCTCCTTTAAGATATTTGTCAAATCTGCTGTTTGGAGTAATAAGAGCTTTTTCAAATTCGGCAATAGCGTCATAAACCATGTCTGCTGTAATATAATCGCTTTTATATACGTTTTTAAAAAGCTTTTTATACATAGGATTGGCATTTACTCTCTTTTCCAACAGCGCATCGGTCATATCCATCTCAAAATGGTCCTGATTTGCCATTCTGGCCTGCTCCTGAAGGTTTTTAGCCCTTCCGTTCCAAAACTGCCGGTAGTTAAATACGGCGTTAAAAGCAGGCGGGGAGTTCATAGGTTTATCAATTCTACCAAATACCCCTATTGAAAACTGTTTATTATCCGCCCCTCCAAATTGAGGCTCATGACAGGAAGCACAGCTGACTTTACCGTCTCTTGAAATATTAGGGTCAAAAAAAAGTATTTTTCCGATAAAAGCTTTATCTTTATTATAATCTACGTGTTCGGGAATAGGAACAATCGGCTGTGCGTTTAACATAACGAATATCGCCAATATCAAAAATTTTTTCACAAAATCCCTTTCTTAATAAGTATAACACTCAATCCTTTTAAGCTTCTCTTCAAAATCCACCCTTTCAAAATCAAGTTCGCTTAAAGACGCTATTGTCCCTTTTCTTATATTTTCATAAGGATGCGTATATAAATTAAACCCAAGCTTATATAAAGCGCATCTAACAGGCGTTGCCACGGAATATGTGGTTAAAACGCCTTTTGGGTTTATAATTTTTTTTATATCCTCAAAATACCCTTTAGTCCAGAGCTCTTTATTCACTTTCGGTGAAAAAGCGTCCTGATATATTATATCAACTTTTTTCAAACTTTTTATAAATTCCCTCGCATCTTTTATTTGAACATCTATTGTAACATTTTCATCTTTATAATACAAATTTTCGCTGACCTTATTTATTATATGTTTAATGGAATTAAATTCTGATGGATAATCAAAATTTTTAAGGCTTTTTATAAGATTCAAATCAAGTTCGGGAGAGATTATTTTCAGTTTAACCCCCTCGGGTCTTTTAAGAACGCTTAAAAAAGAATTATATCCAAGCCCGAAACATATATCCAAAATAACTATTTCCCCTCCGAAATAATCGTTTTTTTCAGCTACTTTAAAAGCCGGATAAATATGTTTGTATAAAGATTCTACAACAGCCCCCTCGCTTGAATGGTAACATTCGTTATATTTAAAACTCTTTAGAGTAAAACTGCCGTCTTTAGTTTTGACCCTGCTCCATTCAGTCATTTTCAACAACCTCGACCAATGCGTTAAAAAGCGTTATAACGTCTTTATCTGCTCTTCTGAGGTGTTTTGTCAAGTTATAACTTATAATCCAAAGCATTTTAGAACCTATTTGAGGATAGGTATCCACTAAAGAAATAAAATCATTATGGTCGATTTCAAGTATTTTACTGTTTTTAGCCGCTTTTATCGTAGAACTTACAAGTCCCCTGTCTATTAAGTTCACTTCTCCAAAAAGCTCATCACTAGGCGCTTTAATATTGGTAATTACATATTCGTCCTCATAAACAGTAGCTTTCATAACGCTTATTTCCCCCTCTAAAAGCAAAAACGCCTTTTGGGAAAAATCGCCCTCCTTTACTATAATTTCACCTTCTCTCACATCTCTTTTAATAAAAAAATCAACCGCTATTTTATATTCCTTATCGTCCAATGTCTTAAACAAAGGATGTTCTCTCATAATATCTCCTCTATAATCAGCTGAATTTCGTTATTATAATCGTTAAAACCCACGGAAAACTTAAATTTTATATACTCTTCAAAATCTTCATCAAAATTAAAAATAACGGCTGGCAAAAAACAGTCTTCTTGAGAAAGAACAAGCTTATAATGATTGTCTTTGAGATTATAAACATATTCCACCTTAGCTTCAGCCGTAAATTTAGGTTTTGGATTACCCTCTCCATAAGGCTCAAACTCTTTTAAAATTTCATATAAATCATAATCTATTTCTTTAAAAGGCAGTTCTCCTAAGACAAAATCCTCAATATAAAAATCTTCTTTTTGATATTTTTTAACTTTTTCGTTAAGTTTTTCTTTTAAAAATTTTAAATTTTTCTCTTTCAGTTTCAATCCGCAAGCCATTTTATGGCCGCCAAACCCTTCAAGAATATCCGAACACTCCTCAACCATTTCAAATATATCTATATTTCCAAGACTTCTGCCGCTTCCTTTATAACCTTCGGCAGTTTTACTTAAAACTATAGCCGGTTTTTTATAGCGGTGAACGAGTCTGCTTGCTATTATTCCTACAACACCTTCGTGAAAATCTCCCTCAACAACCAAAAAACCGTCACTTTCGTCAATTTTTATCTGTTCAAGAATATTTTTTTCTATCTCTTTTCTTTTATTGTTTATCCCGTCAAGCTCAAGCCACAATTTAAAAGCCTCTTCATCGTTTTGGGAAATTAAAAACCTAAAAGCCAAAGAGGCATGACTTACTCTTCCAGCGGCATTAAGACGCGGTGCCACCTGAAAAGCTATATCCTCGCTTTTAAGCTCCTTTTGAAAAAATCTTTTTATAGCCGCACTAAAAGGTTTTAACGCCCTATTTAATCTTTTAAGCCCCATATTAACAAGGGTTCTGTTCATATGGGTAAGGGGCATAACATCTGCTATAACGGCAATGGAGAGCATATCCAAAAATTCCCTTAAATCGGTATTTAATTTCATTTGATGTTTTAAAGCCGCACATAAATACCATGCAACCTCAGCCCCGCATATCTCCTTAAAAGGAAAATCGGGGGATGTTTTAGGATTAACGATTGCGTAAGCTTTTGGAAGGTTATCGCAAGAAACAGGGGTGTGATGGTCGGTTATTATTAAATCTATCCCTTTTTCTTTACATATTTTAGCGGCTTCAAAAGAAGTAATACCGTTATCTACGGTAATTATCAAATCGGCTTTTATTCTCTCAAGCAGTTTTGGACTAAGGCCGTATCCCTCATCAAACCTGTCTGGAATAACTATTTCAAAATTATCGTAAAAGTTTTTAAAAAAAAGATGCATAATAGAAGAACTAACAACCCCGTCAACGTCGTAGTCCCCAACAACAACTATTTTTTCTTTTTTCTCAACGGCTTTTTTTATGCGTAAAGAAGCTTTTGTTATATCGTTTAAAAGAGAAAAATGGGGAAGATTAAGAGAACTTAATTCCTCTATCCTGTTTGAGAGAATTCTTCTGATTTTATCTTTTGTCAGCATCTTTTACATTTATATGCGTTTTCCACAAAAGACATAATTACCTTATTGGGATTTTTAAGTTTATTGGTAAATTCCGGATGAAACTGAACCCCTACAAACCAAGGATGGTCTTTAAGCTCAACAGCTTCTATAAGCCCTTCTTTACTTTTACCGCTTACAAGCATACCGTTTTTTTCAAGCTCTTTTTCATAAGCGCTGTTAACTTCGTATCTGTGGCGGTGTCTTTCTATTACTTTATCCGTTTTATAAGCCTCATGTAGTTTTGTATCCGGTTTAATCAGACACTCGTATCCCCCAAGCCTCATAGTCCCGCCAAGAGGAGATGTATGCGTTCTTATCTGTTTTTGTCCGCTAGCGTCAATAAATTCGTCTATAAGATATACTACAGGCTCGCTGGTATCAGGGTCAAACTCCTGAGAATTGGCGTATTTAAGCCCTAAAACGTTTCTGGCGAATTCTATAACAGCCAGCTGCATTCCAAGACATATACCAAGATAAGGTATTTTGTTTTCCCTGGCGTATTTAATGGCTTTTAGTTTACCCTCAACTCCTCTTTCCCCAAAACCTCCGGGAACCAGAATACCGCTAACTTCCGAAAACGTTTCGGCCATTTCCTCTTCGCTCATTTTTTCAAGTTTTTCACTGTCCACCCATTCTATATCGACTCTCATATCAAGATGAGCCCCACTGTGGATTAAAGACTCTATAAGAGATTTATATGATTCTTTAAGCTGCAGATATTTTCCTACAAACGCTATTTTCACCTCTTTTTGAGGAGATATGATTTTTTTAACCAGATAGTTCCATTCACTCATATCCGGATGAAGTTCACCTAAATCAAGCTGTCTGGCAATAGGCTTTAAAATATCTTGATTTAAAAAATTTAAAGGCACCTGATAAACGGTAGGAGCGTCAACCGCCTCAATTACCGAATCTCTTTCTACATCACAAGAGTCTGCCAGTTTTTCTTTTAAAGATTTTGGAAGGGGTTTTTCCGTTCTGCAAACAATCATATGAGGAGTAATTCCTATACGTCTGAGTTCCTGAACGCTGTGCTGAGTGGGTTTGGTCTTAAGCTCTCCGGCGGCTTTAATGTAAGGAATAAGAGTTACATGAACAAACATGGCGTTATTTTTTCCTACTTCGTGTTTAATCTGTCTGACGGCTTCTAAAAAAGGCAGTCCTTCTATATCCCCGACAGTTCCTCCAAGTTCAACAACTACTACGTCAACATCTTTTGCGACGTCTTTTATTCTTCTTTTAATCTCATCCGTAATATGAGGGATAATCTGAACCGTTTTTCCAAGATAATCTCCGCGCCTTTCTTTTTCTATTACGCTTAAATATATCTGTCCTGTGGTAAAGTTATTTTTTTTGCTTAAATTTTTATTTAAAAACCTTTCGTAATTTCCTATATCCAAATCCGTCTCAGCCCCGTCTTCCGTTACAAAAACCTCTCCGTGTTCAAAAGGAGACATAGTCCCGGGGTCGACGTTAATATAAGGGTCTATTTTTACCATTGAAACTTTAAGCCCGCTATGCTGCAAAAGAGTGGCTATCGAAGCCGATGTTATACCTTTTCCAAGAGAACTTAAAACACCGCCCGTTACAAAAATATATTTTGTCATTTATTCCCTTTTTTATTGAAATTATATCATTTTAATAATTTTATTTCCTCATCAAAATAACCAGGAAGCGTATCGTAAGGATTACTCCCGCTATCATCCGTCACATAAAGATACCTGCATCTGTATTTATATAAAATGTCTTTCATTTGAGTCTCATTTGCGTCATATACAATAATAGAGGATTTATCAGTATATGTTTCACATGTTTTATTTGGAATTAAAGAAGCATTTCCTTCATAAACAACAATATTATCCGCTAAAGAAAAATAAACGGCGTTTGGCATAGTCCCGGGATTTAAAACAATGTAATAATCCCCTTTTGATAAAATATAGTCTTTAAGGTCGCTGTAATAATCATAATGAACCGCATCACTGGTAACTTCATCTATAAAAAAACCTTCTATCTTGGGATAAAATTCTATCCATTTATCTATTTCGTCTTTAACTATTTCTATATTTCTTTGAGCGTAAGTGGTATATACATATCCAACCGGTTTCTTGCCTTTTGCAATCAAATCTTCTATTTTATGGGTATAAAAACTGTCTTTACTGTTCCCAGGACCGTTGTCGGGATTTACAATAGCCACAATATCCGCATCAGCGTCTATTACTTTTTGCCATAAATCACTGTCATAAAAATAAGCCGGTATTATCAATCCCCTATTAGAACTCTCCTTTACAACGCTAATCCCGCAACTAGTTAAAAACAATATCCCTATAAGAAGGAAATATTTTTTCATAACCGTCCTTTTTAGTTTCAATTTTATCACATTTTATGATAAAATGCGGTTTGCAAAACAAATTTTGAAGAAAGGTGGTGAGAGCAGTGCCAGGAATCGTAGTACATCCGGGAGAAGATTTCGAATCTGCTTACAGAAAGTTTAAAAGACAGGTTGACAGAAACCTTATCGTAGTTGAAGTTAGAAAAAGAAGATTTTACGAACCTCCAAGCGAAAGACGCAAAAAAGAAAAAATCGCTACTCGTAAAAAAATCCTTAGAAAACTTTGGATGCTTAGAAGATACGAAAGCAGATTATAATCTGCTTTTTTTCTTTTTTTCTTTTATTAAATTCACAGACACTGTTTTTAAATTTTAAACAAAAAAGAAAAAGACCCCTTATTTACCAAAAACGGCATCAAACATAGAGTCTTTTCCCTCGTTATTGATTTTTTTAGCCTCTTTTTCCGGTTTTCTCAAAACAGCCCCCGTTACAGCTTTTCCTTCTATTACTCTTCCATGGGAAATTTTCGGAAGCACTTTTGTGATTTTTACTTTTCCTATATATTCTTCATCTCTTCCTAAATATTCTTTAGTATAAGGGTCATACAGTTTTTCTCCAAGGGCGTATACCTCAAACACGTCGCCTTTATGTATAAACTTACCGCCCATATTAATCAAAACCCTTTTTCCTGAAACCCTTATTATTTTTGGAGGATATATATTAAAAATAATCTGCTCTACCAATACCTGTGCTATTTTATCTGCGGCTAAAGCCACTATGCTCTCAGGTCTTGTTTTATTCTCCGGAATATCAAACTCAATATCAATCGTATCTGCCCATTTTATCTGCTGGGTAGGAATATTTAAAATTCTGTAACTTATAGTCGCATATCCTTTTTTTTCGCTGAAACTTCTGCCCGTATAAGAAATTGTCTGAGTTTTTTTATCTATTCCGAAATCCAAAATTTTTCCTATTACGAAATAATCCGCCCCGAGCCTTTTTCCAAGCCTTGCAAGCTCAACCGGGTCCGTATTAGGATTTAAAAGAAAATTTTTTTCAAATTCGTAATATTTACTGTTTTCCCTGTCAAGAACGGTAAATTTTCTTGTCTGGGTCAATTTATTCACTATTGCCTGATTTATTCTGTCGCTGAGGGCTTTGCCATCAACCGCCACACCGTAAAAAGAGTAACTTTTTTTATATTCAAAAGGAATAACGGCAACCGCTCTTCTGTTTCTCGGATTAAGACCGGGGGATTTATATTTGTTAACAACCCTTGTTTTGGTAACGCTGACTTTAGCCACAAATTTATGAGGAGAAATCTCCTCAACGCTGTCTATTCTAAAACTATCCACTCTTCCCTGGGTAAGTTTGTCTATTTTAGACTGATAAGTAAAAACCGAAACGCTTTTTTTATCTCCCTCGACTAAAACATCCTGATTAATACTGCTTTTTTTTATATATACCCCGTTTAACTGACTCAGCGCCTCTATTAAAGCGTTATTAACCGCTTCTTCACGACTGGTGCCATAACCTGTACCGGTAATTATTTTTTCCGTTTTTACGCTGTAAACTTCTCCAAAAAGCATTCCCGAAATAAGTCCCAAAAGAAAAAAAAGTTTTTTCATACTAAAAATCCTCTACATCGTTTATAATTTTAGATTCTCTGTTTATTTCAGGCGCTGCGTGATTTTGATGAACTTTTTGAACTTTCGGTTTATTAATAATATTTTGGGAATTTTTCATTTTAATATATCTGTTAGCGTTATTAAACTGTCCGTAACTCCATGTAACTACAGACCCTACGTAAACCAGGTTGTTTTTATCTTTATAATCCCAGTTATAAACTTCGCTGGTACCTTTTAATCTGAAATTGGAAGTGGCTTTAATCTTTTTAAAATATTTATCAATTGTGTCTTTTATATCTTCTTTGATTTTTTGTACATCTTCCGAACCAGCTCCAAGAGTAGTGATTTTTTTTGCTATTTCTTCGTTTACCGATTCCACATCCTGACTTTCAACCGCCTGAATATTGGTTTTTATAAAATCTCCTATATAAGATTCAGCCCTCAACTTGGCTTTTCTTTTGGCTATAGCTATTTTTTTCATATATCTGGTTGGATTTTTGGTATTTAAAACGACAGACCACATTCCGTAAGATATAAGCATAGGTCTTCCCTGTTCGTCGTAAGTGTAACGAAGACCTATTTCTTTGAGATAATCCTCTTTTGTCTTAGGCAAAATATCTCTTAGCGATTTAGGTTTTCCCCTGACGTTTGTAGGTCTGCCTCTTGCTATATCTTTTGCAAACTGAATGGTTTTAGGAGACTGAATGGCTATAACGGCAACTTTAGTGGCTTTTCCCATTCCCGTATCCACAGTAGCCACTTTAACACTAAAAGGCACAAGTCCCGACATACTGTTAAAAGCCTCTTTTGCGATAGATGTAGAAAAATTGTCTTTAAAAAGCTGTTTTTTCTGCTCCACCGTCATTTTTTTCAGTTTTTCGGGAGAGACGCCTTGTTCTATAAGCTTTTGGTCTAAACTGTTTTCAACAACATCTAAAAATTTATCTATAATAACGGCGATTTTACCTTTTTGAGCCATATCTTCGGCTTCTTTTAAAGGAGGAAATTTATCGGCATTAGTGGAATCATCCTCAAACGTTTCATAAAGTTTTTTAACACTCTCTTTTCCAAACGTTTGCAAAATAAAATCAGCCTGCATATTTAACAGGGCTTTTTCATAAGCTATTACGAGTTCTTTTACATATGCCGGGTCTAAAGGAGATACGTTTACAACGGCTTCGCCGTAAAAAAACGTTCTTCCTTTTTTATCCGTTACCCCAAAAGGACCGTATTTTTCTACAAATTTATCTTTCCAAATCTCTATGGGGTCTGCATTATACTGTTGAATATTATTAGATTTTACATCTACTTCCGAAGCTCCAAAAAGCAATACACAACCGATTAACAAATTTCCTATTATTTTTTTCATATTCTATCCTTTTACCATGGAGCCGAATCGGCACTTCCGGCTTTTGAGATAACTTCTTCGCCCTCCCAAAAAGCAAGACCGCTTGTTACATCTGTAAGACTCATCTGAATATAATAATCAACTCTTTGTTCTCCGTTTGGAAGAGGTGTCATCCTTTGGATAATTTTTCCTGAAAGACTTAAATCAGGAGCTATAATAGTCCCTTTTTTAGCAACCGTTTTTTGGTTAAACTCATCGTCTTTTCTAAGCTTTCTAAGCTCATAAGTAGCCTTGTCTTCAGGCCCCCCGGCTCTAACCGCAGTTGTTACAATAAATTTTCCGCTGTTTAAAAGGGCTATTCTTATTTTTTTAACAAGCTGGTCTATGTCTATTCTCTGAGTTGTGTCGTTGGTAAAATCGCTTATCATCAAAACAAGAGGTTTACCCTCTTTTTTCATTTTAACCTCATACATTCTGTTAAGATAAGGCGATTTAAGCATGGATTTTACCAGTTTCATAGCCGCTTTTTCAAAATCCTCATATTCAAGGGCCAGTGTCGCAGGTTTTGAAACACCCTGCTGGCTGTTGATATATCGAACCTGTGAAGAGGAAGAAGCACATCCGCTAAAAAGAGCTATACTCACACCTATAGATACCGCTATTAAACTTTTTTTCATTGTTCCTCCTTCATTTCAAATTTAAAATCATAAGCCCTTGCATCACTTGCTATTGATGTTATCTGCTTTGTTTCTTTGGGATTTAAATAAAGCCTCTGCCAAGGCTCTTTATAAAGTAAAAAACCATCTTTATCAAACCATACGAATCTATACTGCATTTTTTGAGGCTCATCGGTATTGTTTTTAACCGTTAAGGCAACCTCTAAAAGAGAATTGTAAAACCTGCTTTTTTGATTAACAATAAAAACTTTTTTATAAAGCTGAGGATTGTTAACCTCAACTTTATTTTCATACGCCACATTACTAGCACCGCTTCCGCACCCTACAAAAAAAGCCGCTAAGGCTAAAAAAATAAACTTTCTCATTTAAAACCTTTGATAAGAGATTATAGGCTCGCTTGTTTTTTTAGGAATGGTAACAAACACTATATAGCTGCTCTTAGGGTCCGTTTTAAGTTCATATATCTTTTGACCATCAGGAGTCGTTATTACAAGTTTATCGGACGTTTGAACCTTAGCCACGTCAAACTCCTTAGGCAGCCTCTGCCATATTCTCGTATCGGCCCTGTTCATAGCACCCTGATATAAAGCACCCAAAACCCCTCCCATAACACCGGCCTTATCTTTTAACTGCTTTTGAATTACCGTTTGAACAACCGTTCTGGTAATTGCTCTTGTAACTATAACAGGAAATCTTTTTTTAAATTCCGTTTTAATTATCCTGTCCATAGAAGCCACTCTTTTTGTCTGAGCCTGTTCTTTTCCGTTTGAAACGCTTAAATACGCATAAGCCCTTTTTCTCATTTTTAAAGTAGGAAGTGCTATACCCGTATAATAAACGTTGTTTGAAAATAAAAACAGAGGAATGTCTATTCTTAATTCTTTTTTTATAGGACCCTCGCCGTTAAAAAAAACAACCCATGTATAATTCTGTCTTCTTGCGGCAACAGAGCCTTTCATTTTATCCGCCATTTTAAAATCGTCAAGAACGTAAACATCCCCTTCATCAAGTCCTTTAATCATACCGTAAGTCTCTTTAAATAAATCCGTAGCCTTAGCGTAATCTCCCTGATTTAGGAAAAAAACGCCGCTTAAATAAGTAACAAAAGGGTTTACAAAATCCGGATACGGTTTAAAAGCAAACAAATTCGTATATTTTTTTTCAATCGGCTCAAGCGTTTTTTTATTAGACGCCGCCGAAGAGATATCAAGTCCTTTTTTGTTTTTAAGTTTTTTTTGAGACTCTTTTTTTAGTTTTTCTTTTTCTTTTTGAATCTCTTTTGCAAAAAACTCTTTTGCCCTTTGCTGTCTTACAAGAGCCCTGTTAAACTCAACCCTTGCGTTTTGCATATCGCTTAAATCGATAAAATCGATACCTTTATATGCGTTTACCATAATTTTTTCGTAAATTCTCGGTCTGTAGTCCATAAAAGTATCGTTTGTAAGAGTCGCCCCTGCATTTGCAAGAATTTTTGAGCCCAAAACCTCTTCGTCATATTTTTTAATAAGTTTTTCCGCTTCATCGAAATAATAAACGCTGTCTTTATAAGACTCAACATAATAACTAACGGTCCCGGCTTCATAATCCCAAAGCAAATCGTCGGTTTTATTTTCTTCTTTGTATTTATTAAAAAGTGCCTGATATTCAGTTTTTGTAGAAGCGTTTTTAGCCTCTTGAAATTTAGAAGATTTTCCAAGATTGCTTATGGAGTTGCTACATCCCAAAAACAAAAACCCGGCAGCTAAAACAGCAACACTCTTTTTTACCATCCTTTTCATCCTTTCTCTAAGAATTAATAGACTTTAATTGTATAAAAATTTAAATTAATTTTCAATTAACAAACATCTAACATTTATTAAACTCTACTCTTGGCATAATTTTTAAATTTTTATAATCGGTAAACATTTTTTGATTATACATCTCAACCCCAGCCCTTGCTATCATAGCGGCGTTATCGCTTGTATATTTCATTTCAGGATAATATAGTTTAAAATGAAATTCGTCTGAGAGTTTTTCAAACTCTTTCCTTAAAGCCAAATTTGCACTCGCACCCCCCACTATAGCGAAATGTTTGGGTTTATATTTTTTTACAGCCCTTTTTGCCATAAAAATCAGATGCTGTATCGCTTTTTTTTGAAAAGAAGCCGCAATATCTTCTTTTTTGTATCTCTTTTCCTCAATAGCAAGCCTTACGGCGTTTTTAATGCCTGAATAGCTAAACTTGATATCGGAAGAGTTTTTAAGGGGAAGCGGCAAACCGACAATACATTCTCCTTTTAACGCAAGTTTTTCAATCACGGGACCTCCCGGATATCCAAGCCCCAGCATTTTTGCCACCTTGTCAAAACTTTCACCGAAACTGTCATCAAGGGTAGTGGCTATTTCGCAAACGTTTTTTATACCGTTAAAATTAAGTATTTTAGTATGACCGCCGCTTACCAAAAGCACCATCATAGGTTTTATCTCTTCTTTTTCTATAAACAGGGAATAAATATGACCTATTAAATGATTTACCCCTATTAAAGGCAGTTTTAACGAAATAGACAGAGCTTTTGCCATAATCACTCCCTCTTGAAGAGTAACGCTAAGCCCCGGAGCGTTTGTAACCGCAACCGCTTTTAATTTAGGAAAAAAATCTTTTGTTTCCTCCAAAATTTTAGGCAAAGCTTCGGCATGAAGTCTGCTTGCAAGTTCCGGTACCACCCCTCCGTATTTACTGTGTTCTAGTTCTTGAGAAACTTTTTTATGAAAAAGAAGCTTTTTTGTTTTTATATCCATAACGGCTATGCTTGAATCATCGCAACTGCTCTCAATGGCTAAAATCATAAAATTTCCTTATATATTAATTTTAAATGTATTTTAACATTAATTTTTTATTATAATATTAAAACAGAAAGGAGCTCCTATGAAAGTATTACTAATAGAAGACGATGAAAAACTGTCAAAAGCGATAGAAGAAGGCTTAAAAAAACAAAACTTTAGAGTAGACGTTGCAAAAGACGGGGAAGAGGGATTATATCTGGCAAAAAACAACCAATACGATGTTATGATTATAGACTGGATGCTTCCTAAAATAAACGGTATAGAACTTATAAAAAAACTAAGAGAACACGAAATATTCACCCCGGCTTTAATTTTAACCGCAAAAAGCGATATAGACGACAAAGTGGAAGGGTTAAGCGTAGCTGACGATTATCTGACAAAGCCGTTTGATTTTGATGAGCTGATAGCAAGACTCAAAGCTCTTTTTAGAAGAAGTAAAAAACTTCCGGAAAATATTATTAAAGTAGGCGATTTGGAAATGAACCTCGATACGAAAGAAGTAAAAAGGGCGGGAAAACCTATTGAGCTTATGGCAAAACAGTTTGAGCTTTTAAAACTTTTAATGATTAACAAAAACAAAATAGTAACTCCCGAAATGATAGAACAAAACTTATGGGAAATGAACGAAGAGAGACACTCAAACGTAATTACGGCCCATATTTCTTATATAAGAAAAAAAATAGACAAAGGATTTGATAAAAAGCTCATAAAAACAATCAGAGGCATGGGTTATAAAATAAGCGATGAATAATTTTAAAAACGAACTTTTTTATAAATACGCTTTAGTCGTTTTTTTAATTATCGCCTTTTTTGAAGGCGCTTTAATGTTTGCTTTGATAAAATCATTCGACACTCATTTAAAAGACAAATTAACCATAATAGCTTCTCAAATAGACCCCAAAAACTTTAATAAATCCACTCTTTTAAATTTGCAGCACAAATATAAGGTTTTTCCCCTTTTTGTCAGAATAACTACGATAAACAGCGATAAATTCAAACAAAACATAAAAGAGGGATATTCCACAAATACAATAAACACGCCTCTTAAAAAAGAAAAAGTTTTAACCTATACTACAGTAAAAGACAATTCGATTATACAAATATCCACGCTTTACTCCACCAATGACGATAAAATTTCCATTATAAAATTTATTTCGATAGTAATTTCTTTTGTAATATACCTCATTGTTTTGCTTGTAGGCTATAAATTTATAGACACCATTGCAAAACAGATAGAACTTACCTTTAAAAAACTTAAAAATTTCAATTCAAACGTTTCCCATGAACTAAAAACCCCTCTTGCCATTATGAAAAGCGAAATAGAAGTGGCTTTAATGAATGAAAACAAAGAATGCGATAAACTTCTAAAAAATATCCTTGAAGAGATAAACTATATAAACGATATAACGGAAAAACTTCTTTTTTTAACAAAAAACTACCAACAAAATAATTTTGAAAAAGTGGACTTAGAAGAACTTATTTTTGAGCTTTATGAAAAATACTCCAACAAAATAGAGTTCACATTCGATTTTGGAGAAGACGATTATGAAATTACGGGAGATAAAACGCTTCTTAAAATAGCTTTAGGAAACATTATAGAAAATTCGATAAAATACGGAGCCGATAAAATAAACATTACCCTTAAGAAAAACAAAAACAAAATAATTTTAACGATAAAAGACAACGGAATAGGTATTCCAAAAGAAAAACTCCCCTTTATTTTTGATGAATTTTACCGAGTTGACGAATCCCACAATAAAAGCATAAAAGGATTTGGACTAGGGCTTAGTATTGTAAAAAACATATTAAATCTTCATAAAGCCAAAATCAACGTAAAAAGCGAAAAAGGAGTAGAGTTTATTATTGAATTTCCGGCAGCAAATCAAAAAAGTCAAAAAGTGGGCTTATGAAACACACCGGAATATTAAGTGTACAAAACATTGAAAAAGGCGCAAAATTTGTATTTAAAATAAGGAAATCGATGTGAAATCATTGATATACCATGAACAAACTAAACACTATCCCAATAAATTCGCAAAATCTTTAGGATACCTTGACTGGGAAAATCAGCCAAACCCATATAAAAGTTACTATAAAGCTCCAAAAATTCCTCTAAAAATTTCAAATCCCAAGCCTATGCCCTATGAAAAACTGTATATAAAAA
>JAMOSR010000096.1 GCA_027062985.1 Nautiliaceae bacterium | reverse complement strand
AAAACCCTAAACTGCCTTTAAAAGCGACTCATAATAGAAAATTCGCTTTAGACATTGTTAAAAAATTTGCCAAAGAATTTCAAAATTCCATTATAATGCTTGCGGGTGGAAGGGAAATAGCTTTTGGGGAGAATTGGATTGATGCTATAAAAGAAGGCGCCAATTCTATTGTAATAGGCGATTATCTAACTACTAAAGGCGAAAAACCGGATAAAGATTTGGAAATCTTAATTAAAGAAGGATATCAAATAGCCGATGAATGCTGATATTGTTTTAATTATAACCCTTTCCGTTATTTTGCTTATATCCCCTTTTATAAGCAACTTTTTAAAACTCCCTATTTCTATGGTTGAAATTACTCTTGGAAGTGTTGCGGCGGCTTTTGGGTTTTTGCATGATAATGAAAGTTTTAAACTTTTGGCTGAAGTGGGATTTTTATATTTAATGCTTTTGGCGGGAATGGAAGTTAATTTAAAAGAACTTTTAAAGCTTGAGAAGGAAATTTATAAAAAAGGTTTTGCTTTTTTACTTATTTTGTACGCCCTTTCATTGTTTATTGTTTTTGTTTTCGGGTTTTCAAAAATTTTTATAGCTATTTTGCCTCTTATTTCCATTGGATTGATTTTGTCCATACAACAGGAGATAGGCAAAACCAATTGGCTTAATCTTGCCCTTCAAATCGGGGTTATGGGAGAACTGCTCTCTATTTTGGTATTGACTGTTATAAGCGGTTATTTTGAATTTGGTCTTACCGAACAGCTGCTTTTAAATATAGCTATTTTGTTTGTATTTTTGTTTTTGTTGGGAATAGGTTTTCTTCTTTTTAGAAGTCTTCTTTGGTGGTTTCCAAAACTTAAACATTTTTTAATGCCGGGGGTTGACAAGTATCATCAGGACGTAAGGATTGCTATAAGTATGTTTTTTATTATGATAGCCGTTATGATAGTGCTTCATTTGGATGTGGTGCTTGGGGCGTTTGTGGTAGGTGTGTTTTTGACGACTTTTTTTGACCATAATCACAATCTCGAACACAAACTGGCACCTTTTGGTTTTGGGTTTTTGATTACTGTTTTTTTTGTTCATGTGGGCAGCAGTATAAATATTAAAGATATTAATTATGATATGATAGAGGATGCTTTATTCATTACGTTTTTGATGCTGATTTTAAGAATTGTAAGTTCGTTAGTCTTTATAAAGGAGCTGGGATTAAAAAATACGGTAATGTTTGGGATGAGTCTTTCTATGCCTCTTACGTTATTAATTGCAACCGCGACACTTGCTTATCATAATCATACGATAAGCGATTACTGGTATACGGTGCTTGTGTTTACCGCCGTTTTGGAAGTTATAGTCGTTATGCTTGGTGTTAAGTTTATAAATAAGTTACAATTTCAAAAAAAGGATAGTTAATGGTAGTTACTCGTTTTGCACCATCACCAACTGGTTATTTACATATAGGCGGGTTAAGGACGGCTCTTTTTAACTGGCTTTGGGCTAG
>JAMOSR010000095.1 GCA_027062985.1 Nautiliaceae bacterium | reverse complement strand
CTTAGAGACGGAAGAGATGATTTGACTCTTATAGCGAGTGGAAGCGAAGTAAATTTGGCAATGGACGTAGCGGAGAAATTAGACGCAAGGGTTGTAAGCGTCCCTTGTTTTGAGCTGTTTGATGAGCAGGATAAAGAGTTTAAAAATGAACTTCTTAAAGGTAAAGTAGTAGCTATTGAAGCAAACAGAGGGTTTGAATGGTATAAATACGCCGATGAGGTAATAGGCATGGATACTTTCGGAGCCAGCGGTAAAGGACCTGAAGTATATAAATATTTCGGATTTGATGCTGAAATAATTGCTGAAAAAATTAAAGGATAAAAATGTTTAAAAAACTTTTAGAACAAAAAGAAAAAATTCTAAACGAATGGTTAAAAAATATCGAAATAGAACTTGATGAGAGCGAATTGAAATACCAGTTTTCAAAACTTTATGATGCGGTTATTGCTAAAATAAAAGGCGAAAACATAAATGAACATTTAGATGATTTTGTGGAGGATATGAGTAAATACGAAATATCTCCGCAGGAGATAACGAAGTCTTTAGAAAATTTAATTTATTTAATAGAAAGAAGCGATTTTGGATTGGATGAGAGGGAAATTTTAATGCTGAATAAATTTATTTATTCCCTGGCTCTTAGAATTTATGAAGAATTTGAAAAGAAAAGATTGGATATTATCCAAAAACAGCTCAAAACGATTAAAAAAATGGAAATTCCTATTTTAAAGCTTAATAAAGAAACAATTTTAGTGCCTTTAATCGGTTTTATGGATTCGGAAAAAGCATTAAATCTGATGAGAAATATTTTAGAGACTATTAGAAAAGAAGAAATTTTAAGGGTAATTATAGATATAGAGGGGGTCCCTGTTATAGATACGGAAGTGGCAAATCAGTTTGTAAGAATTTATAGAGGCATAAAAGCAATAGGGGCAAAAATGGTTATGAGCGGTATTACTCCTGCTGTTGCTGAAACAATGGTTCATCTCGAAATTGATTTACCTATTCCTACCAGAGCCAATTTAGAGCTTGCCATTAAAGCGTTTGATGATGAGGAAATATAAAGTAGTTTTAAATGAGTTTATTTCAGCAAGGGAGATAGAAGATAATTTTAGGAAATGGGCTGATAAAAAAGAGGAAATAATAATTTTTGATTTTCATCGGTTAAAAACAATAGACCAAATTTCTTTTAAAGCCCTTTTTAGGGTTAAAAAAGGTCTTGAACTTATCGGTAAAAATGTCTATTTCTGCTGTCTGCCTCCTTGTATAGCTTCTGTTATTTCTTTATGGGATATTGAACTTGAAGGGCTTTTTGAGGATGAAATTTGATATATAAAAAAGAAATTTCTTCTTATGAGGATGTATATGATATTTTACATTTTTTGACTCCTTTTGGCAAAAAATTTATGCTTGTTGCAAAGGAAGCCGGGCTTAATATTATAAAACACGCTTCAAAAGGGGTTTTTAAGTTTTTTAAATTAACAAACGGGTATAAATTGGTTTTTGAA
>JAMOSR010000094.1 GCA_027062985.1 Nautiliaceae bacterium | reverse complement strand
AGCCCATGGACCTGTGAAGCTTGGAATAAAATTTATTTAACGATATTCTATTCTGTTTCTTCCCTTTTTTTTAGCCTCATATAACGCTTCATCAACCCTTGCCATAAGACTTTCATATGAATCATTAATTCCTACCGAAGTTACTCCTATACTTACAGTAAATTTTATTTTAATACCGTTAAATTCAAACTCTTTATTTTCTATAGCGTCTTTTATCCTGTTTGCAAGTTTCATAGCCCCGGATATTTTTGTATTCGGCAACACTATAACAAATTCCTCTCCTCCAAATCTCCCGCATATATCGCTTTTTCTAATAATATTTTGTATCAAATCCGCCATCTGTTTTAACACAAAATCACCGGCTAAATGACCATATGTATCGTTTATTTTTTTAAAAAAATCAATATCGAGCATCAAAACAGAAAAAGGTTCTGTTTTGTATCTTAAAAAATTAAAAAGAAATTTTTTTATAAATTCTTCGGTTTCTTTTTTATTATAACATCCTGTTAAAGGGTCATAAATAGCTTCTTCCTTATATTTTTCCAATATTTCATTAAAACACAGGAATTTATCTATTATATAAACGTTTTCTTTTTTCAACACCCAGTATTTTTCCCCGTTTATTATAATCTGCTCACAGTCCTTATCTTTTATATGGGAATAAAAAAAATCTTTATCTATATTTAAATTACCGAATATTTCGATATTATCCCCGTTTTCCACAATAACACAGTCAAACACTCTGTTCAATAATTTTTTCCATAGCTTTTTGAGTTGTTGAAAACGTTTTTATATCCCCTAAATTTATATCAAGATGAGTAAGACTTTTTGCTATAACAGGCGTAATCCCCGTTAAATATGCAGTTGAGCCCATATAATGAATAGCATTGTTTAGTTTTATTATCTGTCTTGCAACTTCACTGTTCATATCATAAATAGAACCTATATCAACTATTACATATTCTATTTCGCTTTTTTCAAGTCTTTCTAAAATCTTATCTATTATTTTTAAAACCCTGTTTGAATCCAAACTTCCTACGATACTCACCATAATGGCGTTTTTCCAAACCTGGGCTATAGGTGCTTCTCTCTCTTCAAGTTCGTTCATAGTAACTTTTTGCATTTCCTCATTTTGTTTTAAAATATCAACAATAAGATGAGAGGTTATTCCCTCAAAAAACTGGGTTAACTCCGCAACTATTTCAAAATTAAAATACCCTTTCTCTTCAAGTTTTTTGAAAATAGGAAATTTCAGATAACAGGTATATACGGAATTTTTAAAATTAAAAAATTTATCCTCTCCTTTTATTTCAACCAGCTTTTTCAAAAAATGAACAAGGGCCTGGGCCTCAGGGGTATCAAGTTTTAAATCGGCCTCCACACACTCTTCAAAAAAACCCAAAAAATCATCATAATACCTATATTCATCGTCTTTTTCTTCATCCTCAAAAAGCTCTATCCAATAATGGATTAAATCTTCGCTTTCATTTTTTATAATTTCAAGTAAAATTTTTTTATATTCAGGTTTCATTTTTTTCTCCTTTAAAAATTAAAATTCCTCTGTCATCCATAACCTCGGAAAAAAACACAGAAGCCACCGCTATCA
>JAMOSR010000093.1 GCA_027062985.1 Nautiliaceae bacterium | reverse complement strand
TTTTAAAAGATTCGTACCAAGTTCCATTAACGCAAAAGAAAGAAAATTTTTATATTCTTTTTCTTTTTTACCTTTTAAAAAGTTATTTAAATCTATTTTTGCAAACAGCAAATCACCGTCATTTTCTATTTTATACTTTAACACTATTTTCATATCAGATAACCTATCTCATTTATAAGTTTTTTTGTAAGAAGCTTATCCACGGCAATAAAAGAGTTTCTAATGCCGACTTTATATTTTTTATAAAAAAAATCTTTAAAAGATTCTATCTTATACTGCAAAAAATCACCTCTTCTTCCAAAACTTAAAAGTAAAAACCTGTCCGCATTAAGCCTTACACCAAATATATCTTTATCCCGTATTTTCTCTTTTATTTCAGTTTCGATTTTAAAAAATTTTCTTATCTCATCAGCAAGGTTTTTTAAAAGCTCGTCACCTTTTTTTAATCCGTAAGCCTTATTGTAAGCCTTAAATTTGTTTATATTAATTTCTATTAAATTGATAAATAAATTTACATTGGTATTGCGCTGCAAAAGTGCCAGCAGTCCCTGTCTGTTTAAAAATTTGGTTAAAGGGTCTATAAAAAATATATTATTTCTGAGTTTTGAAATCACTTCTTCATTAAGTTCAAAAAAATTTTCCTCAATAACTCCATAATTTTTAATAAAATTTTTAAATTTTTCAAAAAGCCCAGGGTCAAACTTATGTTTTTCCTTTTCCATAACTTCCAGAGCTTCTTCTAAACTGAGCTCATTTCTATAAATCCTTTTGGTGGTTAAAGCATCAAAAACATCGCATAAACTTAAAATTCTGCTTAAAAAAGGAATTTCTTCACCTTTTAATCCGTCCGGATAACCGCTTCCGTCAAAATTTTCGTGATGATATTTAATAATTTTACTAAGATAAGAAAAATTTTTTATCTTTTCTACTATATTACCGCTTAAAACGGAGTGATATTTAATAAGCTCAAATTCTTCTTTTTCAAGCTTTCCCGGTTTTAACAAAATAGAATCGGGAATACCAACTTTTCCTAAATCATGTAACAATCCCGCAAAATACAAATCGTTTACTTCCTCATCGGAAAGTCTTAAAAATCTTCCGAAATCTTTAGCGTAATTCGCAACTCTTTCAGAATGCCCCTGAGTATACACGTCTCTAAGTTCGATAGAATAAACAAGAGGTTTTAATTCTTCAATTTTTTTATCTAAATCTCTCAAAACCACCTCTTTTCTTGATATTTCTCTTTTTTTTAGGTATATTCCAATGTAATATTTTACCACAAAAGGAAATAAATGGATAAAAAATTCGAAGATATGAATATAAAAGAAAAAATAGAAGCAATAGAAAATGTATTAAAAAAAGACATTATGCCGATGCTCGCATTTGACGGAGGATATGCGGAAGTAGTAGATGTAAGAGAAGCCAACAATGACGAAACGCATGTATTTATCAGATACGGAGGTGCCTGCGCGGCTTGCAGCAGTGCTGGAGGCGCTACTCTTTTTGCAATAGAAGAGACCCTCAGAAAAAGATTAAACACAGATAAAATAAGGGTATTCCCCCTATGAAAACACTGTTTTACGTAATTTCGGCACTTGGTTTTTTGCTTCCTTACCTGCTTAAATTTTCTTTTACTTTGTTTAACGACGAATCAAAAGTATTTGCAATTTATTTACTCTCAAAATTTAACTTAATATATTTCGCAATACTTATTACGCTGTTTTTTGCCGGACTCAAATACAAAAAACTTCAAATAGCCCAAATACTGTTTGTAACAGGATATATAGGAAGTGTTTTATTGAATTATTTTATTTTAGCTCCTAAAAAAATAGCAAATTTTGCAAAAGAAAACAATTTGACGCTTGTAAAAGTAACAGAACTTAAAAACTACCCCCATTTTAAAATAATAAAACAGGAAGCCGGATGGGCGGCTATAAAATTAACCCCTCATTTAAAAAACACGCTTCCGTTTAACTATAAAAAGGACAGAAGAGAATGAAAGTTTTAATCATTGGAGGAGGGCCTGCGGGCTCAACAGCGGCAAGACTTTTGGCAAAAGAAGGATTTGATACTACGTTAATTCAGGATAAGATATGGGACAAACCTTGCGGAGGCGGAGTTAAAACCAAAATTTTCGAACAGTTTCAAATCCCAAAAAGCCTTATTAAACACACACTCTCAAAAGTAGAAATAATATATAAAAACAAAATAATTCCCATTCCTTTAAAAGGAAAAAATTTAAGTATCGTTTTTAGATACGAATTCGACCAGACTCTTAGAGATTTGGCTCAAAAAGACGGGGCTAAATTATATTATGGAAAATTCGGAGGCTTTGAACAAGAAAAAGCGGTTGTAAAAATAAAAAACGAAAAAATACTTTTCGAATACGATATTTTAATCGCCGCAGACGGAGTAAACTCCAGCGTAAGAAAAGCCTTAAACTTGCCTCCGGTACCAAAAACAATAACGCATTACTCAAAAACGGATAAATACAAAACCGAAGTCTGTGAATTCTTTTTTGAACAAAAATACGGAGGCGAATATTACGGATGGGCTTTTCCCCATGGAGATTTAACGCACATAGGAAGCGTAGACGCCAAAAGTTTTAAAAACCTGTGTGAATATCTAAAAGTCAAGGAAAAACCTAAAGGCTATTTTATTCCGACTTGGAGAGAAAATATAATTATTCAAAAAAACAACATCTATTTTGTAGGAGACGCCGCGGGACAGGTTATGCCTCTTAGTTTTGAGGGAATTTATTATGCAATAAAATCGGCTGAAATTTTGGCAAACTCCATAATCAGCCAAAAAGATTATAAAAAAGAGTGGGAAAAAAGGTTTTTAAAACAGTTCAAATTTATGAAAAGGCTCGAAAACCTTATGAAAAATGCTCTTTTTAGAGACATTATGGTAAAAGCACATAATTTAAAATTTGTAAGAAATTTCAGCGTAAATTTATGGCTTGGTAAAGTATAATTTCACAAAAAGGTTATCATATGAAAATATCCGTAGTAGTACCTCTTATGAACGAAGAAGACAATATAAAATATTTAATAGAAGAAGTGGATAAAGCCCTTAAAGATTTTGACTACGAACTTATTTTAGTGGATGACGGAAGTACGGATAATACCGTAGAAGAGATAAAAAAACATATGAACGATAAAACAAAACTTGTAATACTAAACAGAAATTACGGTCAGACATCGGCTATGGCGGCCGGTATCGAAATCGCCCAGGGAGATATAATAGTCACAATAGACGGGGATTTGCAAAACGACCCAAGCGACATTCCTATGATGATAGAAAAACTAAACGAAGGTTACGATGTCGTAGCGGGAATAAGAGCAAAAAGACAGGATGAGCCCTTTAGAAAATTTCTTAGTAAAATAGCAAACAAAATCATTAGAAAAATAACAGGCGTTCATATAACAGATTACGGATGCACGTTAAAAGTCTTTAAAAAAGATGTGGCGAAAAATTTAGGACTTTACGGAGAGCTTCACAGATTTATACCGATTTTAGCTGAAATGTACGGGGCGAAAATAACAGAAGTTCCCGTAAAACATCACGAAAGAAAGTTTGGACAGAGCAAATACGGCTTTAACAGAATATTTAAGGTTATAAGCGATTTGATGTATCTTGTTTTTATGCAAAAATTCGGTCAAAAACCTATGCATTTTTTCGGTACCGTAGGTTTTATTATGTTCAGCATCGGTGCTTTAATTGATTTTTATCTTTTTATATTAAAACTTTTCGGACAAAGTATAGGCAGCAGACCTCTTTTAACTCTTGGTACAATGCTTATACTAGGGGGAATTCAGCTGATAACAACAGGGTTTTTAGCTGAAATTATGATAAGGACTTATTACGAAAGTCAGGGCAAAAAGCCTTACGTAATAAAAGAAATAGTGGAAAAGCATGAAGAAAAAAATTAAACTTCTAATAAAAATTCTTTTTATTTTTGCGGCCTTTTATATAATTTTTCAAAAAGTGGATATCAATGAGCTAAAAAATATTAAACTT
>JAMOSR010000092.1 GCA_027062985.1 Nautiliaceae bacterium | reverse complement strand
GCCCTAAATAAACTAAACTTAAATAAATAACGTTTCCTGTAAGAATTCCCGTTACAGCTATTAATGCGCTTTTTAAATCATTACACAGCCCTTGTCTTATCACATAAAAAATATCTGGCCCGGGAGTTAAAGCCGCTATAAAACCGACAAAAGCCAAAACAATATATTCGCTCACAAATAACTCTCCAAAAGCTGTCTTAGCTCATGGTCTTTTTTCTCTTTTGCCATTTTAATATATTTCTTATCGAAAATATCAGGTCTGCCCCCATAGCTCAAAAGCATATCTAAAATATCAAGTTTTCTGTTTTCGATAGCCCATTGTATAAGTTCGTAATTTGCGGCATTTGGGTCAGCTCCTTTATCAAGAAATATTTTAGCAATCTCAAGATGACCGTTTTTTACGGCTTTTCTTAAAGGATACTCATCGGTGGTATGATAATCGGCCCCCATTTTCATTAAATATTCAACAACATTCTTATGACCGTTAGCAGCGGCGTATTTTATAGCGGCGTTCGAATTGGACTGAATATTAAGACCAAGTTCATGCAGATATTTGACAACTTCCAAATGTCCGTTTTTAGCGGCAAGAACTATTGCCAAATCAAATCTTGCATGAATATTTACTTTATGCCTTACTAAAAATTTAATAATTTCCAAATGACCGTTAGCGGCTGCATAAATAAAAGCAGCCGAATTGTTGGCGTTTACGTCAGCACCTATTTTCAACAAAAATTTAGCTATATCCAAATACCCTACCCCGCATGCGTACTGGAAATAAAAATCTTCGAAAATCCTTAAGTTTAAACCTTTTTTATGAAAAAACTCCAATAAATGAAGATTATCGTATTCAACCGGCCAAAAAGCAACTTCAAACTCCAATAAGGGAGGAGTTTTAAAATTAAATTCATAAAAACTGATAATTTTCTCATTTGATTCTTTTTTTTTCAAAAGTTCTATTAATTCAAGCTCTTTTTCTCCCAACGAAATACCTTTTTGATATAATTTTATCAAAAAAAGATGATGGAAAAGTTAGAAGAATTAAAATACTCCATATTTACCGATGACGATGAAGTAAAAGAGTTTTTAAAAAGAATAACCAATCAACTCTTAAAAAGCAAAATAAAAGATAAAACCATATCACCCTTAATGTTAACTTACAGAGAATTCATAGATTATTCTCTCAAACGTATTTTTAATAAAATCGTAGAAGAACTTAAATCAAAGGGGCTAAAAGAGGACGATGCAAAACTGCTTAGCGCCTATTTGATAAAAGAAGATTTAAAAAAGGATATGATAATCCATAAAACTATTGCTTCTTATATAGTTAGTTTAATTAAAGAAAACCATCTGCTCTTAAACCGTTTTATTTCTGATATGAGAGAGTTTTACACTACTCCTAAAGGAAAACTTATATATCCTGTTATGTACCCTTTTGACAAAAACAGACACACTTCCCCGATTCCCGAACTTAAACAACAACTAACCCAAATAGAAACAGTAAAAAAACAGCTTTTAAAAATGGAAAATGAACTTGAATCGTTAAAAAAAGAAGTCAACCGTTTAAAAAGCCTTATATCTGATATTAAACTTGCAGAAAAAAGAATATCTTCAAGTATCCTGCCTCATCTGAAAAAAATACATACCAAAGAAAGATTTAAAGAAAGACACCTAATCTTCTATATGCAAAAAAAAAGATTTGAAGTACTGATATATGAAAGCGAACAAAAACTTAAAGAATATGAAAAAAAACTAAAAGCCTTAAGCCTAAACATTCAAGGCTTTAAAGAAAAACATAAAGAAACCCTAAAAAAAGAAAAAGAAATAATTTCCACAATAGCAAAAAACATCTCAATACCAAGGAAAATAGAAAAATGAAACCTTTTATCGTTATGGATATCCTCAAAAAAGCCAGAGAACTAAACGATGTAATACACCTCGAAATAGGAGAACCGGACTTATCTCCTAGCCCCAAAGTAAAAGAATCCTTACTATCAGCAGTTAAAGAAGATAAATTTCACTATACGGAAGCCAAGGGTCTAGAAAAATTAAGAAAAAAAATTGCTTCTCATTATAAAAAATTTTACGGTGTTAATGTAAATCCGGAAAATATAATAATAACGACCGGAACTTCCACGGCTTTTTTAATAGCCTTTTATTTTGCTAAAGAAATTGCCACCCCTACTCCCGGATATCCGTGTTATGAAAATTTTGCCGAACTTGAAAATAAAAAATTTATCAAAATCCAGACCTCTTTTCCTGAATATAAATTAAACAAAGAAGTTTTAAAAAAATACGAATTCGATACACTTATGATTTCCTCTCCAAACAACCCTACAGGAAGTGTATATAATCAAAAAGAATTAAAAGAAATATGCGAATTTTGCAACACAAACAATAAACTTCTCATAAGCGACGAACTATATCACGGACTTGTTTACACAGACGATTACACCACAGCTTTAAAATACAATAAAAACGCAATAATCATTAACGGATTTAGCAAGTATTTCTGTATGCCGGGTCTTAGAATCGGCTGGATGATTGTACCTGATAATTTAGTTAGAGAAGCTGAAATTATTGCCCAAAATATCTTAATTTCAGCCCCTACCCTATCACAATACGCCGCTATTGAAGCGTTTGATTATAAATATTTATCCGAAGTAAAAGAAGAATTTCAAAAAAGAAGGGATTTTTTATATAACGAGCTTAAAGATATTTTTCCGATAGCAAAACCTGATGGGGCTTTTTATTTATGGTGTGATATAAGCAAATATTCAAATGATTCCTTAAAGTTTTGCGACGCGCTTTTAACAGAAGCAAAAGTTGCCGTAACTCCGGGAGTTGATTTTGGAAATTACCCAACCTTTATTCGTATTGCTTATACTAAAAATATTGAAGAATTGAAAAAAGGAGCCCAAAGAATAAAAAATTTTATTAAAAAAATATGAAAAAATATTGCGTTTTTACGGGAATTTGCCTATAATTTCACTGCGCTATGTGTTAAGTAGGGACACGCAAGCCGAACGGGCATAGCGTAATAGGAATATTATACAAGGAGTTGACATGAAAAAAATCGTAGCACTTATGGCTATTTTCGCAGCATTCGCATTTGCAGCTGACGGAGACGCAATGATTAAAGCTTACAGCGTTGTAGCTGCTGTTGTAGGTCTTGGTTTAGCGGCACTTGGTGGTGCAATCGGTATGGGACACGCTTCTGCGGCAACTATCGCAGGTACTGCAAGAAACCCTGGAATGGGTGGTAAACTTATGGGTACAATGTTCATCGCATTAGCGATGATCGAAGCGCAAGTTATCTACGCACTTGTACTTGCTCTTATCGCTCTATACGCTAATCCGTTCTTAGGATAATTTTTTATCCTTTCTTTCTTTTTTATTTTCATACATTCTATTATCTGCTATAGTCAACAGTTTATTTATTATTTCTTCTTCATCTTTAACATTACTTATATCTTTTGGAAAACAAGAAAAACCAATACTTACAGAAATTCCAAAATCTTTAAACTCAGTTTCAATTATATTCCTTAGCCTGCTTTTAAGGTTGTCTAAAACTTCAAACGAAGGATTTTCAACTATTATAACAAACTCATCTCCACCATATCTACTAACTAAATCACACTCCCTAAATGAATTTTTTAAAATATTAGCAACTTCTTTTAATATTTCATCTCCTTTATTATGTCCAAAACTATCATTAATAGATTTAAAGTTATCCAAATCTAAAAAAATCACTGCAAATTTTTCATTTTTATTTCTTTTTGCTTTTTTTATCAAATTTAATAAATAATTTTGCATATATTGTCTGTTATAAAGACCTGTTAATGAATCATTTACAGCCATTTCAAACATTTTTTGCAAAAGCTTCTCTTTTTCAGTAATAGAATCATCATATTTTTTTGTTACTTCTTCTAATAAAGCCTGAAGTATTTTTATTTTAATTTTCTCTCTCATTTTTCCTCCAATGCTAATAATAGTGATGTCTCATTATAAAGTTTTAATTTTTTGAAATTTTTATCAGGACCAATTTCTCCAAAAGTAAAAAAACCAAACAAATGAGCATTCAAAATAGAAGTATAAAGTTCTATTTCTTCTTTTTGCTTATCTTCCAAAACGTATTGTCTTGCTATACAGGAAAAATTAAAAATAAGCTCCGGATAAGGCATTTTCTCTTTTAAATCTAAAGCATTTCTTTTATCTTCTTCTAAAAGAATTTCCGAATCTCCAAATGAAAACTTAAATTTTTGATGTCTTTTTATAGGACCAAAAAATTCAATATATTCTTCTTTTACATCTTTAATAGTTCTTATCGTAGCAACATACCCGTCAGTTTCATCTAAAAAATAAATTGGCGTATACCATAAATACCTTATATCTTTGTTATCAATCTTCTCCATAAAATTTTTAATAACATCAGAAAACTTTTTGCCATCATCTATTGAATAAATTTTATAATCGTCTGCTTTTTTTACCTCATAAGTAATTCCATAAGGTTTAAATCCAAGAGATATTCCTATTTCATACGAAACATTTTCAAATGATAAAATTACAAAACCGTTTTTAATTATTCTGTTATCAATATATTGATAAACAATTGCTTCATTATCATTAATAATTCCAGAAGAAATTCCTCCGATAATATTATTTACAGGCTGATAATTAAGTTTTAAAGAAAGTTTTTCAATAAACTCCCCTATCTTAACTTTATTACTTCCAAGACTCCCTATAATAATATGCAATTTCTCTTTATTTTCATTTAAATAATCAACTGTCTGTTTTAAAGAATTGTCAAAAGAAATATCTTCTATAAAAAAAGTAGAAATTTTTCCATCTTTAACAAATTTTATAACACAACAACTAACTCCTTCTACTATTGAATTATCTACAAAAGAATCAATTCCATTAAATGCAACATAATCAGCATTTTTAAAAACTTTTTTTATATAGTAGTTGATATCATTATAATCATATTTTGAATGTACAGAAAAAATTAAAAAGTCAAAACTATTAAATTCTTTTTCTATTTCCTCTTTTAGATTTTCAAGCGCAAACAATAAGGAATTATCAGTACTTTTAAAAACTTTTGCAATCATAATTATTTCCTTATAAAAACTATAAATAATTTTTTGAAATCTTCTTTATTTTTTCATATATTTTATCAAAATCGGCACTATAAACTCTAGTATTAAAAACCGTAGTCATCATATTGGTATCTCTTTTAAACCTTGGAACCATATGTAAGTGTATATGTCCAGGAATTCCGGCACCTGCGTCAAATCCAAGATTCCATCCCATATTTATACCGTCCGCTCCGAAATCTTTAAGAATTTTACATCCCTTTTGAGCCATTTTTGAAATATGACACACCTCATCTTCTCTTAAATCCTCATAATTTCCCACGTGTCTGTTGGGAATTATCATAAAATGACCCGGATTATAAGGAAACCTGTTCATTACAAAAAAACAGATATTATCTCTATAAAAAACATGATTTTCATCATCGTTTTTAGGAGAAGAAGCAATATCACAAAAAACACAACCGCTTTTTTTACTCGTATGATATTCCCTTCTCCATGGGGCATACAGTCTATCCATTTACTTTCCCTATTCTCTTTTCTATAGATTCGATTTTTTGTTTCATCCTGTTTTTTTTGTTTTTTCTGATATCCATTTTAATTGTTGTGTAAACTCTGTTACAATCAGGCTCTAACAATTTATAGGCATTGTTTATAATCTGTGTGGCTTCCTCAATCGTATCCGTCTCAAAAACCGTTCCCATAGGAGTCAGCTGATAAGGCACATTCCCTTCTTTAAACATTTTTATAACCCTGCTTACATACTCGCTTACACTCTCACCTTTATCTGTAGGAAACAT
>JAMOSR010000091.1 GCA_027062985.1 Nautiliaceae bacterium | reverse complement strand
GATAAAAAAAATAATAATTATACACGGGCTTTTTAACTATTTCCGTCTTATAAAATCTTATAAAACCTTTTTTACCAATTTCCTTTTTTTCTTCAACTTTTACAAAAGATTTATCACACTCTACTTTATCGATTTGTGCCATTACTTTTTTATGAGACGAAGTAAAAATTATCCATTTAGCAAAAGATATAGACACTAAAAATGCCACAATAAGTATTCTCATACTAAAACCCTAAATTTAATTTATAAAATTATACAAAGTCAAGAAGGAAAAAAGAAGAAAATTAATCTTTTGTAGGATAAACTGATACTTTTTTTCTGTTTTTATCTTTAATTTCAAACTTTACATACCCGTCTATTAAAGCGTAAATAGTATGGTCTTTTCCAAGTCCTACATTATTTCCAGGGTGAACTTTTGTTCCTCTTTGTCTGATAATGATATTTCCAGCTCTTACGAACTCTCCACCGAATTTTTTAACGCCGAGTCTTCTACCGGCTGAGTCTCTGTTATTCTGAGTTGAGCCTTGCCCTTTTTTATGTGCCATTTTGTCTCCTTAAATTAAGCTATGATTTCTTTAACTCTAACTTTTGTATAATCTCTTCTAAATCCTCTTTTTTTCTTAGAGTCTTTTCTTCTTCTTTTTTTGAAAATAATAACTTTTTTACCTCTGTAGTTTCCGATTACTTCTAAAACTACTTTAGCCCCCTCAACATTCGGAGTGCCTACTTTAGTTTCATCTCCGGATACCAACAAAACATCGCTAATTTCAATAGTTTGTTTTGGTTCCGCTCCTTCAATTCTATCAAGGTCCAATACGTCTCCAACATTTACTTTATATTGTTTTCCACCATGTTTAATTACTGCATACATTCTCTTAACCCTTTAATTGGTTTTTTAGTGTGAAATATTACACTCTCAAACTTAAACAAAACTTAATTTAAGTTTTGTTTAAGATTAATCTTCGATAACCGCTATACACTCTATCTCTACTTTTGCACCTTTAGGAAGCTCTTTTACGGCAACCGTACTTCTTGCCGGTTTATGAGAAAAATATTCCGCATATATTTCGTTTACCGCCGTAAAATTATTAATATCATCAAGAAAAATAGTCGTTTTTACTACGTTTTCTATCTTAGCACCCGCAGCTTCCAAAACGGCTTTTAAATTTTCGCATACCTGTTTTGTCTGAGTCTTTACATCGCTGTCTAAGAATTCCCCGTTTGGAGTTAACGCTATTTGTCCGGAAGTAAACACCATATTTCCGACTTTAACAGCCTGAGAATAAGGTCCTATGGCTTCTGGTGCGTTTTTTGTATAAACTTTTTGCATAAAATCTCCTTTTTTCAAATAATTATACCCTCTTTTTTAGCGTTTTTAAGAGCTTCTTTTGTTAAAAATCTGCCTATTTCTATAAGCTCCGGAGCTTTATGAAAATCATACCAGCTCGCTATGTTTTGAGGTATTTTGATTTCTATGTCGGGTATATACTCGGCTTTTCTGTATCTGAAAATAGCCTCCATCATTAAATTTATAGATTGATTTACAACATCCTCTTTTTCGCTAAATATCTTTTTCCATACATCTTCTAATATATTTTGTTTTTTTCTAATTTCATAAGGCAGCTCGATATCAATAACTTTATTATCCCCGTATAAATTAACGGCAATTATAATATCGCTCATATCGCTCATAACAGGCGCTACAGGCATTAAATTCAACACTCCGCCATCCACCAATATTCTACCGTTTATTTTAACGGGTTCAAAAAAACCCGGAATTGCACTTGAAGCTTTAACGCCTGTCCACAAATCACCTTTTTGAAACCAGATTTCTTTTTTCTTCGTCAAATCCGTAGCAACCGCCGTAAATTTCACGGGAAGATGTTCTATTTTATGTTCTCCGGCTAATTCTTTGACTTTATTGAATATTTTATCTCCATCTAATTTAAAAGGCGGTTTATAAAACTTAAAAATATCCAAAAAATCCAAACTCATAACCCAGTTTTTATACTTCTCCAAAGCCCCACAAGCTTCGACAGCGCCTATTACAGCCCCCATAGAGGTACCGGAAATGCTCATTATCTCAAAACCGTAACTTTTAAGTTCTTCTATAACTCCTATATGAGCATATCCTCTAGCTCCACCACCGCTTAATACAAGGGACACTTTCATAAAAACAGCCTTTTTTTTAAATTATAACATTGTTGGATTAAATGATTTTTAAAGAAATAAAAGAAGAAAGAAAAATTATCTTTTTGAGAATTGAGGAGATTTTCTTGCTTTCTTTTTCCCGTATTTTTTTCTTTCTACCACTCTTGCGTCTCTTGTTAAAAGTCCCGCAGGTTTTAGAATGCTTCTGAATTCAGGTGCGTATTCAACAAGAGCTTTTGAAATTCCGTGTTTAATAGCATCAGCCTGAGCCGCAAACCCACCGCCTATTACCTTAACTTCGATATCAAAGTTACCTTCTTGTTTAGTAAGCATTAAAGGCCATCTAACTCTAAGCTTAAGAGCTTCTCTTCCTCCTAGAAATTCATCAAGAGGTTTTCCGTTTACCGTAATAATCCCGCTCCCGTTTTTAAGCCATACTTTAGCTACCGCTTCTTTTCTTTTTCCAGTTGCGTAAATTCTTCCATGCATTTTCATTAGTTACCCTTTACTTGAGCTGTATGAGGATGATTTTCACCTGCATAAACTTTTAATTTTTTAAGCATTTTTCTTCCAAGTTTAGTTTTAGGAAGCATTCCCCTAGTTGCCAGTTTAAATAATTTTTCCGGATTGTTTTTAAGAAGTTTTTCAACGGTCTCTTCTTTAACATGACCGAAATATCCGGTATGTTTATAATATCTGTCTTCAAGTTTTTTAGAAGTTGAGAATCTGACTTTATCCGCATTGATAACAACTACATAATCCCCGCAGTCTACGTGAGGAGTATAATAAGGTTTATGTTTACCTCTTAAAATAGTAGCAATTTCAGTAATCAATCTACCAAAAGTCTTATCTTTAGCATCTATTAAAATCCAATCTCTTTTAACATCTTCTTCTCTTATAGATTTAGTAAATTTCATTATCACACCTTTTGTGAATTTTTTAGGTATGAAATTGTAGTCTCCAAAACTTAAGAAAAACTTAATTTAAGTAAACTTTAAGGTTAGAAACTTGAAAATTTAACTATAAGGTCAACTTCTCCGGCGGGAATTCTAAGTTCTCTTGATATTTCTTCTATCGAATAGCCGTTTTTATAAAGAGTCAGTATCCTCTCTCTGTCAAGTTCTCCTATATTGGTAATATTTTGAATTTTGTCTTTTTTCAAATCTATTTTGAGCTTTGCCAGTTCTTCTTGAATTTCAATATAAAAAGCCTTGTTTTTCTCTTCTAAAGCTCTCATATCGTCCACTAACGAGTCCATAATCTCTTCAAGCCTTTCAATAGCTCCTATAAGAGATTTGTTTTTATCTTTCTTTTTCAGTTCGAAAAGTTCCTTGTTTATATCCTCAAGGGCAAGTTCCAAAGCTCCAAACTTCTGTTCTATAAGTTTATCTCTTTTTAAAATATAGATAAACAAAAAAAGAACAAAAAAACTAAGTCCGCCGAACATTAAATATATAATAACGTTACCGTCCATTTTTTGCTCTCATTTCTCTTATTATAGCCCTTTCCCTGGCCGTTATATAAGCGTTATAATCTTTTATATCCCTGTCATGCATATGAAGAATTTTAGCTTTTTTTTCATCCAATGCCTCAAAAATAACAGGCACTTTTCTTTCGGGGAAAACAGGCAAATCAAATCTTCCGTAATATTTTTTACCATGTTCAAAAAGAGAGTCTTTTATCTCAAACCCTTCAAATCCAACTCCCGAGGTTTCACTGTTGAATTTTAAAGGCAAAAGTTCCTTTTTTTCGTTTTTAACAATTGAAGTTAGTTCGTCCACTTTTCTGTGAAGGGCTATTAAAAGCTCAAGAAGTACCGGGTCTGTTTCTTTTGTTTCTCCCCTGGCTTTTGCAAGTTTTATATATTGTCCTATAGGGTCTTCCGTTTCGGCTCCAAGCTTATCAAACTCCTCTTTTAATTTCTCGTTAAGTTCGTCAAATTCGATTGTTACGTATGCGGGAACCAGTCTCATCCAACCGCCTTATCCAAAATTATTAATATTAAAAACACTATTCCGAGTATCCCGTTTACATCAAAAAACGCTTTTGGAATATTTTTATAATCACGGCTTACGAGTTTATGTTCGTAATAAAGCATACCGGCGGCAAAAATCACAGCCAACCATCCAAAAAAACCAACTCCGGCATAAGCTGAAAAAAGAGCCCAGAAAATCACGGCTAAAACATGAAACATCCTCGATATAAACACGGCACCTTTTTCCCCTACCATAGCGGGAATGGAATAAAGCCCCTCTTTTTTATCAAACTCCATATCCTGAAGCGAATATAAAACATCAAACCCGGCAACCCAAAACATAACGCCAAAAGCCAAAAAAACACTCCAGCACGGAATAGTCCCCGTTACGGCTACGGCTCCCGCAATCGGAGCAAGCCCCAGAGATACACCTAAAACCAGATGTGAAAACTCGCTAAATCTTTTAAAATAACTGTATCCCCCCAATATTATTAAAACAGGGATAGAAAGTTTAAAAGCCAAATCGTTAATCATATAGGCACTGCCGATAAAAATAAGAGCGTTTGCCAGAATAAAAAGCTTTATTTCGCTTTCGCTCACTTCTCCAGTAACCGAAGGTCTATCCTGAGTCCTGGGATTTTTGGCATCAATATCCCTGTCAACAAGCCTGTTTACCGCCATAGCAAAGTTTCTTGCGCTAACAGCAGCCAAAAGACCTAAAATAAAAAGTTTCCACCCAAACCATCCCTCCGCCGCTACTATCATAGCAATCAGTATAAAAGGTATGCTGAAAATAGTATGCGAAAATTTCACAAGTTCCATATATTTTTTTATCACCGCTTTTCCCTTAATAAATCATTTTGTCCTTATATTTTGTATAATTGTAACAAAAAAGGGAAAAATGTTTGCAATAATAGGACCAACGGCCAGCGGAAAAAGCGATTTGGCTATAAAACTAGCGTTAAAACTCGGATATGAAATACTCTCTTTAGACAGTCTGAGCATATATAAAGAAGTAGATATAGCATCGGCAAAACCTTCAAAAGATGAACTCTCTTTGGTAAAACATTACGGAATAGACGAAATATACCCAAACGAAAAATTCGACGTAAACAAATTTATAAATATATATAAAAAAATTCAACATGATAAAATAATAATAGTGGGCGGAACGGGTTTTTATTTAAAAGCTATGATAGAGGGAATTTCCACAATGCCCAAAATTTCAGAAGAAATAAAACAAAAAGCCAAAAAAGGAAATTACGAAACCCTAAAAAAAATAGACCCCGCTTTTGCCGCAAAAATATCTCCAAACGACTCATACAGAATTCAAAAAGGGCTTGAAATATTTTACGCCACATCCACACCTCCTACACAATATTTCAAACTAAACCCGCCAAAACCTGTACTTCCCGATATTCCCATTTTTGAAATAGAAGTTAAAAGAGACGTCTTAAGGGAACGTATTAAAAAAAGAACGGAAAAAATGTTTAAAAACGGCCTTATAGACGAAGTGGCGTACCTTGAAAAAAAATACCGCGACAGAAGACTTCCGGCATTAAAAGCCATAGGGGTTAAAGAAGTGCTTGATTATTTTAACGGAAAATACGATTATGAGTCATTAAAAGAAAAAATAATAACAAACACCGCCAGACTGGCAAAAAGACAGCAGATTTTCAATAAAACCCAGTTTAAAAACAAAATATCCGCTCCCCTTGAAAAGCTTGAAGAAAAAATATTAGACTACTTGCATACCGGAAAAAAACC
>JAMOSR010000090.1 GCA_027062985.1 Nautiliaceae bacterium | reverse complement strand
TTCGGGTTGGGGTTCTTCTTGACCTTCCACTTTGACTATTTTTACCTTTTTATCCTTATTGGGGTCTTTATCGTCTTTAGACGCTCCGGGGAATTTTATTATTTTTGCCATCGGTAGTTTAAATTAATAAACTTTCTATTCATGGATTCCTTTTTGTTTGTTACCCCTTGTGGAGCAAGTATCATAGCAAACGCTTTTAATCAAGATTTTAAAGAAAAATTTAACGAAAGCATATATAACTATTCGAATTGGTCTGAAGAGAAATTGAAAAAAGAAAAACCTAAAATTTACCAATTTTTCGAAGAAATAATCCCTTTATTAAGAGAAAAACTTTTAAAAGAGGATGAAAAGCGATTAAGAAAACTAAGCGCCGAATTGAACGCTCTCTTAATTTTTTTTGAAAGGAATTCCGTTAAAACAGGCAATAATTTAGTTAATCATATTCTTATTCCTACTGATACCTACTATGGAAAACTGGTATCTTCATTGTTAAAAACACTTATAGAACAAAGATTTAAACAAACTGTTATTTATGCAGAGCCCATAAAGGATTTAAGGACTTCTTCTTTGGAAGAGTTCCATTGGGCATTAAAAGATTTAGCTTCTAAACTCATTAAGGAGTTAGATTTAGAAGGTTATCGCCAAAAAGGTTATAAGGTTATTTTTAATTTAACAGGAGGTTTTAAAAGTATAAATAGCTTTCTCCAAGTTATGGCATCTCTCTATGCTGACGAAAGTATATATATCTTTGAAACATCTAACGAACTATTAACAATTCCAAAACTTCCTATAAAGGTCGATATGGAACTTTTTGAAAAATATTTAGATTTCTTTAGAGCTTTGGAGCTTAAAGAAAAAGTAGGTTCTTCAAAAATATTGAACAATTTTCTTAAAGAAATCCCATCCGATATTCCAGAAAGTCTTATTATTAAACTTAACGGGGAAATATCTCTTTCTCCCTATGGAGAATTATTGTGGCTAAAGGCGAAGCAAGAAATATATTCGAGGATTTTAGTTGAACCATTATCAGAAAAATTGATTTATACAAAAGCCTTTGAGGAGCAATTTAAAAAATTAAATGATAGAGAGAAACGTTTTTTGAATTTAGCTTTGGACAATTTTAATCTTTATTTGTTAACCAATCACAAATATAATCCCTCGAGTTTACGCGTTCATGAAGTTAAAAACCATCCTGAATATGATCTGGAATTCTATCCATTTGAGGGAAATGATAGTCGTAGAGCGTATATAAAGAGAGAAAACGGAAAATATCTACTACTAAAAATAGGTTCTCATCTTAAATAAAACTTTTTCTTTATATTTTTATCTTTTTTTAATGTTGAGGTTTTTCCCGCAAAGGGATGAAAAGAACGAAGATTTTAAACCTAAAAAGGTTGTTAAAAGTTTAAAACCCGATTGGGAAATCCCCTTAAAAGGGTGGCAACCGATAGAGGTCGATTTAAATCTTTTACCCAAAAGGGTTTTTTTTATAGATGGCGTTAGAAGAACCGAACTGAGGGTTTCTATTTTTGATGGAAAAACCTTTTTGGGG
>JAMOSR010000089.1 GCA_027062985.1 Nautiliaceae bacterium | reverse complement strand
TCTTTTTGATAAGTTAAAACCAAAACTTCTTTTAAATCAAGTTCTCTTGCTTCTTTTAAAAGATTTTGAACCAGCATTTTACCAAGTCCTTTTCCCTGATAATGTTTATCAACGGCAAGAGAACGTATTTCTCCCAAAAAAGGGGAATATATATGAAGTGCCCCCACTCCCACAGGTTTTTTCCCATCATAAATCAACTGATAAGAACGTATATTGGTAGCTATCTCGTCATCGTCTCTGTTTAATATAATCCCCTCTTCCACATAAGGTTTTAAAACCGACTTTATATCTATAATATTCTTAAGAGTCGGTTTTTTTATCTTCAGATTCATATTCACCCCACAAAATTTCATTTATTTTTTTTCTTACCTGTTCTATTCCTCTTTTTTTAAGATTTGAAACAAAAAGGGCATCTGGATATTTCTGTTTTAATTTAGAAAGTTCGCTTTGTTTTAGTTTGTCTATTTTAGTAAAAACAGTTAAAAGCTGCTGGTCTTTTCTCATAAACGATTTTAAATATTCATCAACATTATTGTCAATATCCAAATCCGGATGCCTTGCATCGCGAAGATGTATAAAAAGTTTTATGTTATATCTGTTTTTTAAAAATTCATCAAGGTTTTTACCCCAGTCTTTTAACATACTTTTTGAAACTTTAGCGTATCCAAACCCGGGCAAATCGACTAAAACATACTTTTTCCCCTCATCCTCAACCTCAAAAAAATTAATAAGTTTAGTTTTTCCGGGAGTTTGAGAAACCTTTGCTATTTTTTGATTAGTAAAAGAATTTAAAAAACTGCTTTTACCAACATTACTTCTACCAAGAAGCGCCACTTCCGTAAAATTAGGCTCTATCGCCTCGTTTATGGTAGGAGCCGATTTTATAAACTTTACTTTCATTCTTCAACCTTTATTATGATATTTATAGGCTTCTTACCACCTTCAACTTTAATATTTTTAGTAAATTTATTCAGTAATATTCTATCCCCTCTTATACTTTCATTTGTATCCAATTTTTGCACAAAAGCATTCCCTTTAAGAAGAATATCCCCTTTTTTTATCCAATAAACAAGTTTATCGCATTTTCCTTTATAAGTAGAATTTTTGTCAAGTATAAACCTAAACTTAACATCTCCAATCGCTTCAAATTTTATTGGTTTTTTCTTTTTATCAAAATATACTATCATTTCTTTACTTAAAATTTCATCCTTTTCCTTAACGGCTTTTACATGACCTTTAAAGATACTTATCAGCTTTTGAGAATCAAATTTGAAACTATCGCTTGATATTTCAAGCTCTGTGGCATTAACAAACACAGCTATTAACAATATTAAAAATTTTTTCATGATTCTACCCTTAAATAATAAATAATATTTTTAGCTTTTATGTTCTTGTTTTCGTCAACACAAAAAGATTGACCTTTTCCTCTAAAAGATGATGATTTAATATAAAATCTATCACCTTTCAAATATTTTTTATCTCTGAAATAAACTGCTTTTTCGGTAGTCAAATTATACTCTTTTGCAAAATAATTTACACTAAATCCTTCAACTTCAGAACCCAAAAATCTCACTTTTTTGGCTTCTATTTGCGAATCATTTAACAAATTAAGCAAATAAAAATCATAAGCCACGTAAACACCATCCTTCCTATACAGATTTGAAAATTTACCTTTTTTTGTCAAATTTCCCTCATATACGAAATATTTTGCTTTTTTTATTTCCAAAGAAGGGACATTTACAGGTTTTACACTGTTAGCAGTTTCATAAAAACCACCGTTTTTATATTCCCATACAGGAAATAAAATAATAAAAAGCAAAAATATCAGAAAAAAGACGGCTCTTACCATAAAGATAAAAACTTATTATATAAATTTTCTTCTTTTAATAAAATTTCTATCATTTCCGCAACAGCCCCCTCTCCTCCTCTTTTTGTAAGAGGATTTTCGACAAAATCATATATATAAGGATTTGCATCCACAGGAGCAAACGTTTTTTTTACAAGTCTCATCATAGACAAATCATTCATATCGTCACCTATTACCGCAACCTCATTTAAAGAAATTCCAATTTCATTAACTATTTTTTTTAATTCCTCAGCTTTATTTCTTATCCCCTGTCTTACAAATTCAATTTTTAATTCTTTTGCTCTTCTATCAACAATATTTGAAATTCTACCGGTAATTACGGCACTTTTTTTTCCAAGTTCATTCCAAGACTTTATCATAAGACCATCTTTTATATTAAAAGCTTTCAGCTCCTCTCCGTTGTTTCCGTAATAAATCTTACCGTCAGTCATAGTCCCGTCAACGTCTATTACAATAAGCTCTATCACAATATCCCTTTCGTAGAAGGAATTCCGCTTTCTCTAAAACTCAAGGCCCTTCTAAGAGCCACGGCAAACGATTTAAAAGCGCTTTCTGCTATATGGTGTTTATTTGTTCCTCTTTTGTAAATTATATGGACCGCTATTTTAAAATTAAATACCAAAGATTTAAAGAACTCTTCAATAAGTTCCAAATCAAAATCCCTTATAGCCCCAATACGCGGCATTTCATAAACTAAATATGGCCTTCCCCCTATATCCAAATCAACCTCAACAGCCGCCTCATCCAAAACGGCAACCGCATTTGCAAATCTTTCTATATTTTTAACTGGAAAAACTTCTTTATATAAAGCCTCTCCAAGTACTATTCCAACATCTTCCACGGTATGATGATAATCAACGTCTATATCACCATCGCAAAAAATATCCATATCTATTCCGCCGTGTTTTGCAAGTGTTTCAAGCATATGGTCAAAAAAACCAACTCCTGTGGAAATATTTGCATTTCCGCTTCCGTTTATATTAACACTTATTTCTATTCTTGTTTCTTTTGTCTCTCTTTTTATCTTGGTCATTTCACTCTCCCACTACAAATCCTCTTATACCTCTTGAAAGCATAAAATTTTTAGCTTCATCATACGTTTTAAACCCGGTAATAAACACTTTATAAAAACCGTTTATATATACTATTTTCGTATTATATCCTAATTTTTGGTAATTATCAGCTGTAATTTGAGCTCCTCTTTTTTTGCTGAAAGCCCCAACCTGCACCATATAACCGTTTACATGGTTTCTGCCTTTAAACCCTATTACTTCCAGCCTCACAGGGGCCGTACCCGTTACGTCAAGTCCTATTTGCTTCCCTGCTGCATAACTTAAATCTATAATTCTTCCCTTAACAAAGGGTCCCCTGTCATTTATTCTAACCGTTACGCTTTTACCGTTATTTAAATTCGTAACCTTTACAATACTATTCATAGGAAGAGTCTTATGAGCAGCCGTAAAATCATACATATTGTAAAGTTCTCCGTTACTTGTGTACTTTCCATGAAAATTAGGACCGTACCAACTAGCAAGCCCCTGCTGGGTCCAGCCAACTTCTACAGAATCCATAGGATGATATACATTTCCGTTAACCATATAAGGCTTTTTGGTAGGAGTGGAAATATTAGGCGCACTTAAAACTTCCGTTGTGTATTCCCTCTGGGTACAACCGGTAAAAACTAAAAAAGCAATAAAAAAAATCCATTTTTTCATATTCATCCTTTATAACTTTTGAGGTATTTTTAAAACTTGCCCAACTCTTATTACAGTCGATTTCAATTCATTAGCTTTTAAAATATCTTTATAGGAAATCCCAAACTCTTTGGCAATTTTTGAAAGAGAATCTCCTTTTTTTACTTTATATGATATAAACCGCTTATTTAAAGGAATAATAATTTTTTGAGAAATCCTTAAATATCTGCCGAGATTATTAAAATCTTTTATAATTTTGACTTTTACCCCAAACTTTTTAGCTATTTTTAAAAGGGTATCCCCTTTTTTAACGGTATAAACATAAAAAAAGCTTTTAGGATGAAAATTACTTTTAAAAAAAGCTACTTTTTCATAAGGAATATAAACATAATACTCATACGGCGGAGTAAAACTGTTTTTTATATGCATATTATGAGCCCTGAAATTTTTATAATCAAGATTTAAAAATTTAGAAACATAATAAAGATAGGTACCTCCTGGAACTTTAACAGGCATATAAAAAGGCGTCGTCCCGCTGTTTAAAAGATATGCATTTGCATATTCTATAAAATCACTGTTTAAAAGCATACTCAAAGCAATTACTTTTATAATATATTTTCGTGTTTCTTTAGGAAAATACTGTCTGCTTAAACCTTTTTGAAAAATCAGCAAATCCTCTAAAGAAACTTTTACATCCGAAAGTTCTTTATAAAGCCTATAAAGAGGCAGAAATTTACGGCTTCCGTAATGTTGATAATTTTTTATTATTTTCCTGTATTTTTTTATCACAGGGTCTTTTTTACATTTTTTTCCAAGCCTTTCGCAAAGTTTATCAACTTTAGCCCTGACAACACCCTCAACCACCCTTGCTTCCCCGGCATTATAAGCCATAACAGCCAAATACCATTTACCAAAAAAATTATGCAGATATTTCAGATATTTTATAGCGGCTTTTGTGGATTTTATAGGGTCTTTTCTTTCGTCTACATATTCATCTATTTTAAGACCGTATCTTTTTGCGGTTAAAGGCATAAATTGCCAAAGTCCTATAGCCTTTTTATTGGACTTTGCGTTTAAAGTAAAATAACTCTCCGCCATAGCAACCGATATAAGTTCTTTTGGAATGGAGCTTTTTAAAATTTCCTGCTTTATAACAGGCAAAATCTCCACAGAATTTTCGAGAATATTAAGATAAAAATATTTTTTTCTTTTAGAAAATTCCGTATATTTTTTCTGCAGATAAGGATTTAATAAAAAATTATCTTCAATATTAAGACTTCTTATAACATCAAGACTCTTATTACTAACAACATCGGCATACAGAAAAACGGTAAAAAAGAGTAAAACAATTCTTTTCATATACAAAACAGCCTTTTTGCGTTTTGCGTAGTAACATCTTCCACCTCTTTTGGAGCAACGCCCCAAAGTTCGGCTATTTTATCTCTTACATATACTGTATATGCAGGTTCGTTCCTTTTACCCCTGTAAGGATGAGGGGTTAGATATGGAGCGTCCGTTTCTATTACTACCCTGTCTCTTGGTATTTTAGGAAAAACGTTAATAAGTTTTTTAGCGTTTTTAAATGTAATTACTCCCCCTATTCCGTAATAAAACCTGTCGGTAAATTTTAACAGCTGCTCGGCAGCATTATAACAGTGAAACACTCCTTTTATATCAGGATACTTTTCAATTACCTTTACACTATCTTCAGTAGCTTCTCTTATGTGCACTATAATAGGTTTCTTGTACTCTTTAGCAAGTTCTATTTGTCTATGAAAAAGTTCTATTTGTTGTCGTCTTTTTTCAGGTTCTTTTACCCAGTGATAATCAAGTCCTATTTCTCCAACTGCCACACATTTTGGATGGGTTATAAAAGATGTTATTAGTTTCTCATCATATTTATCTATATCAACAGGGTGAAATCCGACTGCAAAATATATATCCTCATATTTTTGAGCAAGGTCTATAGCCCTTGGCAAATCTTTCGGGTCGGCAGCCGGAATGATAAATTTTTTAACACCTGTATCTTTTGCTCTTTTTATAACTTCATCTACATCATTTAAAAACTTTTTATTATCAAGATGAGTATGCGTATCTATTATCATCTTTATCCTTTACTTTTGGTAACACTTTTTTTATTTAGAATAATTTAATTTGTAAACTATAGTAACTTTTAATTATAATTGTACAAAAAAAGGAGCTGTAATGGCAAATAAACCAACATTTACAAAAGAAGAAGCACTTGAATATCATGCAAAACCGGTCCCTGGTAAAATCGCAATTGAAGTTACCAAACCTGTAAGAGACAGCAGAGACCTTTCAATTGCATACAGTCCAGGAGTTGCAGTTCCATGTCTTGAAATAGAAAAAG
>JAMOSR010000088.1 GCA_027062985.1 Nautiliaceae bacterium | reverse complement strand
TGTATCTGTTTTTGAAGATTTTGAATTATTTCCATCTGTTTTTGAAGCTGCATTTGAAGCTCTTCAACACTTGGTGCCGCAAAAAGAGCTCCTACTGCCAGAGTTGATATTAGTAACTTTTTCATTTTTACACTCCTTATTGTTTTATTTTGGTTTTATTGTGAAAAAAAAGAAGAAAAAGAGGGAAGATTACGAACATCCTGCCGGAATTTTACCTTGCATAATTCCAACTAAGAAGTCTTCAAGGTCTTTAAGTTTTCCTTTTTTGATAATTTTTTCGATACCTTTTGCAGCTTTTTCCTGTCCTGCCGCTTTTAATTTTTCAACAAGAGGTTTTCCGTTGTCTTTAAAAAGGGCTTTTAGTTCATCTACTGTTTTTACACCTAAAATTTTAATAAGCTGAGTAGATTTTACATGAGATTTTTTCTTTACGTATTTGTTGTAATATTTAAAACCTTTATTGTAATCAGCCATGGCTACACTAACGCTAAGACCGGCAACTACCGCTCCAGCTACTAAAATTTTTGCTAACTTCATATTGTCTCCTTTTAATTTAATTTTAATGACCTCAAATTATAGCCCTTTTTTTCTTAAAGTTTGCTTAAAAAAGGACAATTGAATTCTCATTTACTGACAAATTCTTTACAAAGAACATAAATGAACTTTCATTCATCAATAGTATTGTAACTCTTAAAACCTTAAACTTTTCTTAAAATAAGAAAAAATTATAACAAATTTTTGATATAATAACATAATATTGAAAGGTACTGACTAAATACGTTCAACAAGAGAGCAAATTTTTAAATATTTTTACTCCAATAAAATTTACAGTTGTTTCACTTTATTTGGTCAGTGCCATTTTAAAATAAAAGGATAACAATTGAAAAAAGAAAAAGCATATGTTCTTTTGGCAAAACAGGAAGGCATTTCAAACAGAAGAGCAAAAGAACTGATAGACAGGGGACTTGTATATACCCATGACAGGAAAATAAAAATAGCAAGAGGGCTTTTGCCTGTAAATACCCGTTTTAAAATAGAAAAAATTCCTGAACCTAAAAAAATTTTTGAAGATGAAAATATTTTGGTTGTGGATAAACCTCCTTATGTTACCAGCGAAGAAATTTCTAAAAAATTTAAACTGCCTCTTTTGCACAGGCTTGATAAAGAAACCAGCGGTATTTTGATAATGACTAAAAATGAGGATTTTAGGAAAAAAGCAATTGAGGAATTTAAAAATAAAAATGTTTATAAAGAATATCTTGCATGGGTTAGCGGAATAATAGCGGAGCCTGAGACGATAGATTTGCCTATTAAGGTTATTAAAACAAAATCGGGCGCTTTTGCCAAAGTCAGTGCCGATGGGGAAGAAGCGGTCACGGAGATTGAACCTATTTTGGCGTTTAGAACGAAATCTAAAATCAAAGCCGTAATACATACAGGTAAAACCCATCAGATAAGAGCCCATTTAAAAGCCGTGGACCATCCTATTATAGGCGATGAAAAATACGGAGGCGAACCTTATAAAAGGGTTATGCTTCATCATCATAAATTTAAAATATTCGATTACGAGTTTGAATCACCCGAACCTAGAGATTTTAAAATGCAGGAGCAAAACGACAATACCAGAAAAAAGAAGAAAAAATAAAAAATATGATAAAATCCCTTAAAAAAAATAGCGGATATAAAAGGATGTTTTTATGTTTGAAAAAATAAGCGAAGGATTTAAAAGCGCTATAAACAAAATCAGAATGAAAGATGATGAAAAAGCTTTAAAAAAAGCCCTTGAAGAGCTTAAAAAAAATCTTTTAAAAGCGGATGTTCATTTTAAAACGGTAAAAGAGCTTTTAAAAGAAGTTGAACTTGAAACAAAAAAAGCCGGAATAGGAAAAGCAAACTTTTTAAAGGCTCTTGATAAGGCTCTTAAAAATATATTAACGGCTCCGGGAAATTACGGTTTTGTATTTTCCCCAAAACCTCCGAGTGTTGTTATGATGACAGGTCTTCAGGGAAGCGGTAAGACGACCACCACGGCAAAACTTGCAAATTATCTTAAAACGTTTAAAAAGAAAAAGGTATTAATGGTTGCCGCCGACCTTCAAAGACTAGCGGCGGTCGAACAGTTAAGACAGCTTGCAGAGGCAAACGATTTGGATATTTTTTATGACGAGAGCGCAAAGGACGCCGTTGAGGTGGCTAAAAAAGGCGTAGAAGAGGCAAAAAAAGGTTTTTATGATGTTGTTTTGATAGATACAGCCGGTCGTCTGGCAATTGACGAAGAGCTTATGGATGAGCTTGTAAGAATGAAAAAAGAGATAAACCCAGACGAAATTTTTTACGTAGCCGATTCTTTGACCGGTAAAGATGCGATAAACACCGCAAAAACATTTGATGAAAAGCTTGACATTACGGGGGTTATTCTTACAAAATACGACGGAGACTCAAAAGGAGGAGTGGCTTTAAGTATCGCTCATCAGGTCGGTAAACCTTTAAGGTTTATAGGAACGGGAGAGAAAATTGCGGATATTGAAGTTTTTATGCCTGAGAGAATTGTCAGCCGTATTATGGGTGCCGGGGATATTGAGGGGCTTGTTGAGAAAACAAGTGCCGTAATAGATGAAAAAGAGGCTAAAAAACTAACAAAAAAACTTAAAAAAGGACAGTTTAATTACGATGATTTTTTAAAACAGCTTGAACAGATGAAAAAGCTTGGCAGTATGAAAAGTCTTCTTTCTATGATTCCCGGAATGGGAGGTATGCTCAAACAGCTTGGAGAGATAGATTTGGAAAATTCAAGCGAAATTAAAAAGATTAAGGCGATGATTAATTCTATGACTAAAAAAGAGAGAGAAAATCCTCATCTTATAAAAGAGAGCGCTAGCAGAAGAAGAAGAATTGCAAGAGGGGCTGGGCTTAGCGTTCAGGAAGTTAACAGAATTAACAAACAGTTTCAAAATGCCGCTAAAATGGCCAAAAAGTTTGCCGGTAAAAAAATTCCTGATATAAATGAGCTTATGAAAATGACTCAGGGCTTGAAATTTCCTAAATAATTGATTAAAATTTCACACTAAAAATATACGGGTAGGTTAGGGCGGGATAAAAAACTAAATAAATTAAAGGAGATTCGCGTGGTAAAAATAAGACTTGCGAGATTTGGTAGAAAAAAGAAACCTTTTTATAGAATAGTTGCGACTGACAGCAGAAAAAGAAGAGATTCAGGTTGGATTGAAGTAATCGGATATTACAATCCTTTAACAAATCCTAAAACTATAGAAATAGATATGGACAGACTTAATTACTGGCTTGGAAACGGTGCTCAAATGAGTGAGAGGGTTTCTAAACTTAAAAAGATTTACGAAGAAAGAACGGCTAACGTTTAATGGTTGTTGATTTTGTAACAGAATATGCAAAGCTTTTGAGTTTTGAGCCTGAAAAGATAAAAAGCGAATTGATTCCTCACGAAGATTTTGATGAAATAGTCGTATATGCCAAAAAAGCGGACGTAGGTAGAATTATCGGAAAAAACGGTTCAATGGTTAAGGCCATTAAAATGGTAATAAGCGGATGCAGGGCAAAAGAGGATAAAAATTATAAGATAACGGTGAAGGCGTATGAAGAATAAAAAAATTCCTATTGCCAAACTTGGGAAAAGTCACGGCGTAAGAGGATGGCAGAGAATTCATCTTCTTACCGATTTTCCCGAACAGTTTACGCCGGGGGCTACTTTTTCTTCAGACAGGGAAGATTTGACTATCGAAAAAATAGATTTAAAAAGAGGTCTTGTTAAAATAAAAGGTATCGATACTCCGGAAGACGCTAAAAAAATTACCAACAGACAGCTTTATACTACGGAAGAAGAGACAAGAAAAAATATTAATCTTCAAGAAAACGAATATTTTTGGTTTGATATAGAAAACTGCGAAATTTATGAAAACGGGAAAAAACTCGGCAGGGTAAAAGAGATAGAAAGAGCCGATGTTGATTATCTTGTTATTAATACGGATGAATCCCTTATAAAAGAAGGTTATCCTAAAAGATTTCTTATCGATTTTAAGCGTCATGTAAAAGACGTTGATATAGAAAACAAAAAAATTGAAGCGCAGGGCGCCCTTGATATTCTTGAATCTTTAAAATGAAAATAGTTTTTTTTTCTCTTTTTCCTTCATTAATTTTACCTTATTTTGAAGACTCTATCTTAAAAAGAGCTATTGAAAAAAAAATATTTGAAATAGAAGTTGTTAATTTTAGGGAATTTGCTAAAAACCGACATAAAAAAGTAGATACGGAAATAGCCGGGGGCGGAGCTGGAATGATACTTGACAATGTTGCTTTAAGAGAAGCTTTGAGCGAATATAAAATCCGGTATCCTGAGGCTAAGACGGTTTTTTTAACGCCCGTAGGTAAAAGATATAATCAAAAGGACGCTATTAGGTTTTCTAAGGAAAAAACACTTTTTTTAGTATGCGGCAGATATGAGGGGTTTGACGAACGTCTTATAGAGGATTTTGCCGATGAAGTTATAAGTATAGGGGATTTTATATTAACCGGAGGAGAACTTGGTGCTTTGGCTGTTGCCGATAGCGTTCTTAGAAATATAAAAGGTGTTCTTGGCAATATTGCTTCTTTGGAAGAAGAGAGTTTTAACGATAATCTGCTTGAAGCTCCCCAGTTTTCTAAAATGGGAGATATACCGCAAATTTTAAAAAGCGGTAATCATGGAAAAATTTCTGAATGGAAGCAAAAAGCTTCACTTATGAAAACGAAGTTTCACAGACCTGATTTGGTTTGAAATATTTTAAAATTTTAGTATAATTTCACTTCAAAAATTAAGTGTGAATGCCCAAAAGTGGCCAATGGCACAAAGGAGAGATAATGAGAAACAGATTTATTGAAGCTTTTGAAGCTAAACAAATTGAGGAAAAATCGAAAAATATTCCTGAATTCAGACCAGGAGATACTGTAAGGGTAGCGGTTGAAATTAAAGAGGGCGAGAAAAAAAGAATTCAAAATTTTGAAGGTGTTGTAATCGCGATTAAAGGTACGGGAGCCGGTAAAACGTTTACGGTTAGAAAAATCGGTGCCAACAACATTGGGGTTGAGAGAATTTTCCCACTTTACAGCGACTCAATTGCAGGAATTGAAGTAGTAAGAAAAGGTAAAGTAAGAAGAGCTAAACTTTATTACTTAAGAGGAAAAACAGGTAAAAAAGCAAGAATTAAAGAAAGAAGAGACTAATCTTTTCCTCTTTTTTTATTTTAACTCATATAAAGTGTCAAAGGATTTTTTATTTTTGAGATTTATGTTATAATAGTTTCCAAAAAAAAAGGAAGAGAGATGGCAAGAGATATTGAAAATATGATTTTAAGTTTCGGAGAAGTTCAGCAACCTCATGAGTGTGTAACAATCGCATATGCCGGGGTAAGAATTGAAAGTGAAAAACTTTATAACGGCGTATATCCTACGGACGGTATGAAAGAAGTAATTATCTATTTACAGCAGCAGGCTCAGGAGCTTGAAGCTGACGGAGTAAAAAACATAGATGTGAAAGTTGTAACAACAAAAGACAAAAACGGACAGGAAGTTGTGGACTTTTTAGGACAGGGAACTATAATTAAGTTAATTTAAAGGATAATCTTATTATCCTTTTTTAACTTTTGTTATTAAATAATGGGGTCTGAGAGTGATAGTTAAATTATAAAAATGGTGCCTCGGGACGGAATCGAACCGCCGACACAGGGATTTTCAGTCCCTTGCTCTACCGACTGAGCTACCGAGGCTTGGTGGTGGACCCGGCAGGACTCGAACCTGCGACCAACCGGTTATGAGCCGGTTGCTCTAACCAACTGAGCTACGGGTCCTTGTGGGTTGAAATTATATAAATTTTTTAGAAAAAAAGCAAGGGTTTTTTTAGGAATTTTGCAAAGGTGCATGAGGTTTTGCGTATTTTTGTTTGGCAGGTACCTGAATTATTTCGTATTCCCAAGGT
>JAMOSR010000087.1 GCA_027062985.1 Nautiliaceae bacterium | reverse complement strand
TCAAATATTTTATTGGCTACTTCGCACTGAGCGGGCGTAATACATCCGACTCCCTGCATCCCTAAGTTTTTTTGAAGCAGGCACCATTTTGTAAATCCTTCAAGGTCTTTGTAATTCTGATAAACAAATCCGATAGGAGTAATGTTGAGATATTTTGAAGTTAAAGAAAAGTCGCTTAAAATTCTGTGAATCAAAGGGTTAGTTAGGGTTATAATGCTGTGAGAGATTTTTAATTCGTTTAAAAGGTCATATATTCCGATATAAAAAGTGGTAAGTTTAGGGTGTTTTAGTTCTTTAAGATTAAAAAACGCTTCTTTTGTTTCAATAGAAGCGTGGATATCTTTATCGGTTTTCATAAAAACGTCATCAATTTCTTCGACAGATTTTACTTTTGGTATTCTAAAAGCGTTAAAATTGAATCTATCTAAAAACTCAATCTCTTTAAGTCCTTCTTCATCAAGCGGATTTACTCTTATTACTATTTCTTTGTCAATATTTTCAATATGTGAGAGAAAAATAGCAATCATTATTTTTGCTATTTCTTTTTTTTCTTTCGGCACCCCGTCTTCAAGGTTTAGCATAATTACATCAGCCGGCAGTTCATCCATTTTATGAAGATGTTTTATTTGATGTCCGCTTACCATTAAAACACTTCTTTTTTTAGTAAAGGAAAGAGGAAACTTTTTAGGGGGCTTAATCAGTGAGAGGGCTTTTTGAATATCGTTGTTTTGAACGATGTTTTCGAGTTCTTTTAGGAAGTTTTTATCTTTAAAAATCATTTTTTATCCTTTTGAGCCTGAAGATATAAATAAAGGGCTTCAACTTCGTTGGTTGTGAGATAATCGTATTGAGGCATAATTGATAAAATTTTCTTTTTTGGAAAAATTTTTGTTTTTAACTGTTCGTATGTAATGTTTTGAATATTTGGGGCTTTTATTGTTTTTGTAATTATTTTTCCATATTTTTTTATTTTGTAACTGGCGATTATTTTGCCCTGTGCTTTTTTGCCGTGACATTTGGCGCAGCTGATACCTCTTGGGTTGTTATAAAGCATTTTTCCGTATTCATAGTTAGTGATAAACCACTCCTGAGAAAAGGAAAATGTAGTTATACACAGCGGGATAATTAATCTCAATGCAGACCTTTTATGTTAAAATTCTAAAATATTTTACCAAAAAGGAACATCAATGACAATTATGGACGGTAAAAAATTATCGAGTAAAATAAAAGAAAAAGTAAAAAAAGATGTAGAAGAGTTGAAAAAAAAAGGTATTACTCCCGGGCTTGCGGTTATTTTGGTTGGTGACGACCCTGCAAGCCACACGTATGTTGGAATGAAAAGTAAAGCGTGTAAAGAGACTGGAATTTACAGTGTGGTACATGAGTTTCCTGAGAGTATAAGTGAAAAAGAACTTCTCTCAACTATTGATATGATTAACGAAAATCCTAATATTCACGGGCTTTTAATCCAACTGCCGCTTCCAAAACATATAGATACCACTAAAATTTTAGAAAGGGTTTCTCCCCAAAAAGATGTTGACGGATTCCATCCTTATAATATGGGAAGGCTTGTTGAAGGTCTTGATACGTTTGCTCCTTGTACTCCTCTTGGGGTTATGGAACTTTTTAAAGAATATGATATTGAGCTTAAAGGCAAAGACGTATGTGTAGTGGGTGCTAGTAATATCGTTGGAAAACCTATGTGGGCTCTTTTGGTAAATGCATGGGCTACAGTGGATATATGTCATATAGAAACAAAAGATTTAAAAGCTCATACAAAGAGGGCTGATATTGTAATAGTAGGGGTTGGAAAACCGAATCTTATTACGGAAGATATGGTAAAAGAGGGAGTGATTGTAGTTGATATCGGTATAAATAAACTGCCTGACGGAAAGCTTGTAGGGGATGTTGATTTTGAAAACGTGAGCAAAAAGGCTTCTTATATAACTCCCGTTCCAGGCGGTGTAGGACCTATGACAATTGCTATGCTTCTTAAAAATACCGTAAAAGCCGCTAAAAATTTTGCGAAAGAGGCTAAATGAAAGATAAATTAATAAAATTTTATCACTGGTCTAATACATGGACAGGTACTATTGTTATTGTTTTACTGGTTATATTTTTTTTAGCTCAGGCTTTTATAATTCCAAGTGGAAGTATGAAAAAAACGCTGCTTCCTGGAGATGCCCTTTTTGCCAAAAAATTTGCTTACGGTGTGCCAATTCCTCATATTCCATGGATAGAAATTCCCGTTTTGCCTGATTTTAAAGGTAATGGGCATTTGATTGAGGGTCCTAGACCTAAAGGGGGAGATATAGTTATCTTCAGATTTCCTCTTGATATTAAAAAACATTTTGTAAAAAGATGTTTTGCAAGTGCCGGTGATGAGGTGATATATACCGATGAAGGTTTTTGGCTTCATCCAAAAAAAGGCGATGAATATATAAAAAAACATTTTAAAGGATTTAGGGTAAAAGAATTTATGGGAAAACTTTTCGTGTTAAATCCTTATATGAAAGAACATAAAGGAATTCAGTATATCAATCAGAATTTTACCTATTTCGGGCTAAAACAAAGAGCCGAACAGCTGATAGAATTTGCCGGACTTAATAATTATACAGGATATATAAATTATTCCGTTATTGAAAAAATAATAAAAGATATTATTGCTGCATTTGCAATGCAGGGAGAAAATGTAACTCCTCAGGAAGTTGATATAGGTATGGGAATAGTGTTAGAAAACGGAAAAGTAAAATATTTTTACTCAAAATTGCCTGAAGACAGGTTTTTTATGGTCGGTGATAACAGAGATGAGAGTTTTGACAGCAGGTTTTGGGGACCTGTGTCTTATAAACTTGTCGTAGGAAAACCGTGGTTTATTTATATGAGCTGGGATAGTGATTTTACTGTAAGATGGAATAGAGTCGGTAAAACAATAGACGAAATAGAAGAAGAACTTAGAGCTGGTAAAAGACCTTATATAACCGCGGGTTGCGAAAAAGGGCGTTAATGGAGTTTTTAATTAAATATTCCGCTATGATTTTGGCTTTTTTGATAGCCATTATAGGTCATGAGATTATGCATGGGGCGGTTGCTAAATATTACGGGGATGAAACAGCTGCAAGAGAGGGGAGACTAAGTCTTAATCCTATAAAACATATAGACCCTTTCGGGAGTATAATTTTTCCTGTATTACTGTATGTTTCTCAAAAAATGGCCGGAGTTGGTGATCCTATAATTTTCGGATGGGCTAAACCGGTTCCTGTTAATATTTTAACCGTTGTAAACAAAGGAGGATATTTAGCGGCTGTAGCCGTCAGTTTAGCAGGTGTGACGTATAATTTTTTAATGGCTCTTATAGCCTCTAGTATTATAGGATTTTTTTATCCGCCGGAGGGAATTTTTAGTGCATGGATGGTGATGTTTTTGATGTATATGGTGGTTGTAAATATTATTTTGGCCATATTTAATTTAATACCTCTGCCGCCTTTAGACGGAGCTAATGCTCTTAAATATCTGGCCCTTCATTTTAGATGGTATAAAATAGTGGAGTTTTATAATAAAATAGAGCCTTACGGAATGCTTATTTTGCTAATAATTCTTTTTACGCCTCTTAGCGATTATATATTTAAACCTGCATATATTCTTATAGGATTGCTGTTGTGAACAAACTTTTGGAACTTCCAAAAGAAAAACTTGTTGAAATAATAGAAAAGTTATATGCTAATCTTGTAAAAGAGCCTAAATACGATATTTATTCAAAAAGTTTTTTTATAGAATTTTTAAAACAGATGTTGGAAGTTTATAAAAGATATAAAAATATTAAGTTAGTCTTGCTTGTTTTTAAATTTGATGAAACTAAAATAGTGGAAATTAAAAAACATCTTAGAAAAAGTGATTTAATTGCTAAATATGATAATGCATTTGTAATTTTACTTAGCGAAACGGGGAATTTCGGTGCTTATAAAGTAAAAAATAAACTGGAAAAAATTTTAGGTGTTAAAGGAGAAATAATAGATATCAATATAAAAGAGGGAGTAAAGGAGGTTTTGAAAGATATAGAAAATAAAATTAAGCTTTATTAAACCATCCTTTTATCTTTTCAATTGCTTCTTCTAAAATATTTTTATGCTCTTTGATTTCGCCTGTAAAACTTTCATGAAGCTTTTCAAGCAGTTCTTTTTGTTCGGTTGTCAATTTTTTAGGATACACTATATTTATAACCGCTATTAAGTCTCCTTTTATACCAGTGTTTGGGTCAGGGAGCCCTTCTTGTTTAAAGATTATTTTTGTTTTATCTTTTGTGTTCGGTTCTATTTCAATCTCTTTTTCACCGTTTAAAGTAGGAATTTTGATTTTATCCCCTAATATGGCGCTAGTGAAGAACACCGGTACGTCAACTATTAAATTATTTCCTTTTCTTTTAAATACTTTGGATGGTTTTACACGGAATAAAATATATAAATCTCCTCTACCTCGTTTGCTTTCGTTTCCTTTCCCTGGAATTCTCATTCTCATACCGGTGTCTACACCGGCTGGAATATCTACTTTTATCGTTTCTGTTTTAATTATAAAACCTTTTCCTTTGCATTCAGGGCAAGCTTTTTTGACTATAAAACCTTTTCCTCGGCACTCAGGACACGTTTGACTCATTCTTATAAAGCCGTTTCCTACTACTATGCTTCCTCTTCCTTTACAAACAGGACATATTTCTTTTTCTTCGGCTCCGCTACCTTTACATTTAGGACATAATGCGTAATATTCGTTTGTTATCTCTTTTGAAACGCCAAAAGCCGCTTCTTCAAATTCAAGCGTTAATTCTAAAGCTTTATCAATTTCGTACGGAAGTTCTTCTTCAAAATTTTCTCCAAAACCTCCTCCGAAAATATCGTTAAACATATTGAAAATATCTTCGAAACTGAAATCATTTTTATAGCCTCTTCCCTCAAGTCCCTCTTTGCCGTATCTGTCATAAATTGCTCTTTTTTCATCGTCGCTTAGCACCTGATAAGCTTCATTTATAAGTTTAAATTTTTCTTCGGCTTCTTTATCTCCTGGGTTTTTATCCGGATGATATTTCATCGCGAGTTTTCTGTAAGCTTTTTTTATCTCTATTTTAGTAGCGTTTCGACTTACTCCTAATATTTCGTAGTAATCCATTTCCCCTCCATTTTTTTTGTGAAATTATATCAAGAAAGTGTATTTGAAGATTTTTTGAAGAGGCGCGCCTGTAAGCCGGGTTCTGTTTTGGAAGCTATTTATCTGGGCGCACACCTTACGGTGCCGCTCAAGCGGAGGGTATAATCGCAAGGCTTTACCATCCCTCCTTGCTGCGGGGTGGGTTTACCAGCGGGATATGTCGCCATATCCCCTGGTGAGCTCTTACCTCACCGTTTCACCCTTGCCTGTGAGCCTAAAAGGCTCCATCGGCGGTCTGGTTTCTGTGGCACTTTCCCTCGCCTTACGGCGGCAGCCTGTTAGGCTGACCCCTGCCTTGCCGCAGCCCGGACTTTCCTCTGGTGATCCAGCAGCTTCCCGGCGCGCCTTTATTTGTAATTATATCAAAATTTTGAACCGCATATGTATTCGCAGTCTTTTAAAATATAAGCTTCATGTATTTCTCCTGCGGGGACGTTTAACGTATCTCCGGGTTTTAAATGGAATTTTTTGTCTTTAGTGTTTATTATCATTTCTCCTTTTAACATAACCCTTATTTCATTGTATGGATGTTTGTGCCAGGCATAATATGTTCCTTTTGAGTCGTTCCATATGAATATGTTTTTAAAACCTTTGTCTTGCAGTTCTTTTATTGTTTCAAATACACTTTTTGACATGCTATTTTCCTTTTTTGTATATTTTTTGAATTTTATCAAACTATCTCTTGACTTTAATAAAGTTTTTTATTAAAATTTCATCACCAAATGACATTGGGCTGTCGCCAAGTGGTAAGGCAGCGGACTTTGACTCCGTCATTCGGAGGTTCGAATCCTCCCAGCCCAGCCATTTTTTTGACGCGGGGTAGAGCAGCCTGGTAGCTCGCCGGGCTCATAACCCGGAGGTCGTGGGTTCAAATCCCACCCCCGCAACCAA
>JAMOSR010000086.1 GCA_027062985.1 Nautiliaceae bacterium | reverse complement strand
CGCTCCTTTATATTATTATACCAAAGCACAAAACATCTCTTACATTTATCTTTTCTTGGCACTGACTAAATACACTCAACAAGAGTGCAAATTTTTTAACACTTCGAAAAAGCTAAAAAGTGCAAACAATTTTTGTATCAACCAAGATATCAAAAAAATTTTTGGGAATTTTATTAATTTTATTGGGAGTTTTACATTTTGGACAGATTATAATATTTTTCATATGTTATCTTAAAGTGACTGTCACTATTTGTATAGCAAATGGTGGTCGCTGCAGGGCTCGAACCTGCGACCCCCAGCTTGTAAGGCTGGTGCTCTCCCAGCTGAGCTAAGCGACCGTGGCGGAGCCGACGGGACTCGAACCCGCGACCTCCGGCGTGACAGGCCGGCATTCTAACCAGCTGAACTACGGCTCCAAGTGGCGTCCCCAACGGGATTCGAACCCGTGTCGCCGCCGTGAAAGGGCGGTATCCTAGACCACTAGACGATGGGGACAGATGGTGACCCGTGCTGGATTCGAACCAGCGGCCCTCTGCTTAAAAGGCAGATGCTCTACCGACTGAGCTAACGGGTCTTCTCTCACAACTCTTTGTTGTGTGGGTGAAATTATAAAGAAAAAAATTTTTTAAGTCAAGGGTTTTTGAGTCATAAAATAAAAAAAATCAATTAATTCTTAATTAATTAAAGAGTTTTATAATTTTCCAAATAATAAAAGGCCTAAGATATGGACAAAATTCAACTTATAAAAAAAGAGATACAAAAGATAATAATAGGACATGAAAAACTTATAGACTCTATGTTAATAGCGCTTTTGGCAAACGGTCATATTTTAATAGAGGGAGTACCCGGCGTTGCAAAAACAACGGCTATAAAAACACTCGCAAAGGTTTGTGATTTAGATTTTAACAGAATACAGTTTACTCCGGATTTACTGCCAAGCGACATTACGGGAGTTGAAATTTACAATCCTAAAACAAACGAATTTCAAATAAAAAAAGGGCCTATATTCGCCAACCTGGTTTTAGCGGATGAAATCAACAGGGCCCCCGCAAAAGTTCAAAGCGCTCTTTTAGAAGCAATGCAGGAAAGGCAGGTTACCATTTCAGACACCACTTTTAAACTACCCTCTCCTTTTATGGTTTTAGCCACTCAAAACCCCATCGAACAAGAAGGCACCTACCCCCTTCCGGAAGCCCAGCTGGACAGATTTATGCTAAAAGCAATAGTGGGTTATAATTCAATAGAAGAGGAAGTAAAAATTATTCATATGTTAAATTCAAAACCTGAAATAAAAACCATTTTAAACCAAGAAGAGCTTTTGGAACTTCAAAAAAAACAAAAGTTAATTCATATAGATGAAGAACTTATAAAATATATAGCCACTATAGTACACTTTACGAGAAATCCTTCTGAAGAATTAAAAGAGTATATAGAATTTGGTGCAAGTCCAAGGGCTACTATCTCCCTTGTAGAAGCCAGCAAGGCAAATGCTATGATAAAAAACAAAAATTACGTAACGCCTCTTGATATTATAGAAATAGCTCCCGAAGTATTAAGACATAGAATAATTTTAAATTATAAAGCCGAAGCGGATGAAATAACAACCGATTACGTTATTAAAAAAATATTAGAAACAATTCCTATTCCATGAAGACTTTAATTTTAAAAACGAAAAAGAAGGTTTTTGGCAGTTTAATAGGAAGACACTCTTCCGCTTTTAAAGGAAACGGATTAGATTTTAAAGAGCTTAGAGAATACGTATACGGAGAAGACGCTAAAAAAATAGACTGGAAAATAAGCGCCAAATTTCAAAAACCTTTCGTAAAAGAATTTGAAGAAGACAGAGAGCTTAACATATTAATCTGCATACTCGCCAACGGCTCTTTGCATTTCGGCTCTTACAGGCTAAAAACAGACCTTATAGCGGAAATAGTCGCTATTTTAGGATTTAGCGCAGTAAAATATGACGATAAAGCGTCTTTAATAATTTACGAAAAAAAGCCCATTTTTCATTCAAAACCTACAAAAAATATTAAATCCATACCAGTTTTAATAGAAAAAACGGCCTCTTTTGAGTACTTAAAAAAAGAATATGACTTTTCGTTTATTGACTATCTTAATAAATTTAAAAAATCCATACTATTTTTAATAGGTGATTTTTATTCCCATCCTCCTATAAAAAGACTTAAACACGAAACTTTTTTAATATGGATAAGGGACAGATTTGAAGAAAATCCTAAAGAGCTTGGAGAAATAGAACTTATAGACCCTCTAAACTTAAAAAAGATACACACCTTTTTATCAAAAGAGAGTATAAAAGAATACAAAAAAAAGATAAAAGAAAAAGATTTGGAATTTATCCGATACCTAAAAAAAGAAAAAATAAAATTTACAAAAATTTATACAAATGAAGACCCTTTTTTTAAATTAACGGAGCTGGTAAAATGAATCTTCCTTTAAAAGACATAAAACCGAATGTAGTGATAATAGACTGGCAATGGTATATGTTTCTGGTTTTTATAACCGCTATTTTTATTTTTCTAATTTTTTTAGGTTATAAACTTTATAGCAACAGAAAAAAAGATTATAAAAAAGCGTTAATTAAAAAACTAACAAACCTGCCGTTTGAGGATGCTAAAAAAACGGCGTATGAATTTACAACACTAGGCAGAATGTTTGTAAACGAAGAAAACGAAAAACTTTTTGAGGAAATCGAAAAAGAACTTGAAAAATATAAATACAGACCTCAAGTCCCTCCGTTAGATAAAGAAATAAAAGAAAAAATAGAAAAATTCATAAGGACCTTAAAGTGACCTGGTCATTTGAACATCCCTTTGCGTTATTCATTATAATAATGTTTTTAATATGTAAAATATTATGTCCTCCCAAAACGGAAGGAATAATATTTCCAAACGCCGATTTTTTCTTAAACATAAAACACAGATTTTCCCTGCTTGAAACACTTATCATAATTTTAGTATCAATATCTCTAGCTTCCCCTATTAAAAGCGAAATTTTATCCAATCAACACAAAAAAGGATATGATATAGTAACTGTTTTGGATACGAGCGGTTCTATGGCCGAATTTAACAAACTTGAAAACGCAAAAGCCATTATCGCCCAATTTGCACAAAAAAGAAAAAATGACAGATTAGGACTTGTTATTTTCGGAAATATAGCCTATATCGCCTCACCCCTTACATATGACAAAAAAATTTTTAAAGAGATTCTTGAAAGGGTTTTTGTAAGTATTGCAGGAGGCAGAACAGCTATGTATGACGCTCTTTTTCTATCTTCAAATCTTTTTAAAAATTCACAGGCAAAAAATAAAATCATAATCTTGATAACGGACGGTCAGGATAATTCAAGCATTACCCCCCTTGATGTAGTCTTAAAAAAACTAAAAAAAGAGAATATAAAAGTATACACCATAGGAATAGGACCGGATGTGGATTTTCAAATACTACAGACAATATCAAAAGAAACAAACGGAAAGTTCTTTTATATAAAAAATAAAAAAGAACTTAAAAAAGTTTTCGAAACAATAAATAAACTGGAAAAATCGGATATAAAAGGGGAAGTGACAGTTTTAAAAAAATATTATTTTCAATATCCTTTATCTGCGGCTTTAATTTTATTTTTGATTTTTCTGGCTAAATACAGGAGACATATATGGAATTTTTAGCTCCTTACGCTTTTTTGGCTCTTTTGGCAATACCGTTTTTATTTTTTTTAAAAAATTCAAAACTGCCTTTTAAAAAAGAAATTTTAAATAAAATAATCATAAAATACGGATTTGACAAAAAAAAGAGATTTTACGTATTTATAATATCCTACTTTTTTTTGGTAATCGCTCTGGCAAGGCCTGTTAGCGGAATTGAAAAAACAAAATTAAGAATTTCGTCATCCGATATAATTATTCTTTTAAGCGCCGGGAGTGAAATGAAATGTCAGGATATATATCCAAACAGATTTGAAGCGGCAGTGGAAAAACTTAAGAGTCTTTTTAAAAAACTAAATTATCAAAACATCGCTCTTTTACTTGTCAAAGAAAAACCTTATTTAATTTCCCCTCCGAGTACTGATTATAATTCGATAATATACCTTTTAAAACACGTCAATAAACAAAACCTTTTTAAAGAAAGAGCCAACTTTCAAAAAGCTTTCAAAGCCGCCCAAAAACTTGCAAAACACCCAATAATCGTTACTATATCCGATAGAGGGTTTGAAAATGCAGACATATCTTATATAACGGCATTAAAACCATGTAAAACAGTAAATGGAATTTCCATTCCTCAAAAAAACGGAATAGTATTTACCTATTCATCAAAAGATATAGACCAGATATCAAAAAAAATACAAAAAATAAGCAAATCCAAAGAAATTACCATAACAAATCAAAAGGAACTGTTTTATTATCCTTTGGCTTTTGGTATTTTGCTCTTTTTTATAGGCAGTTTTTCGTTAAGGAGAAAAAATTGAAATATTTAATTATTTTTATTTTTATTCCTCTTTTCGCTTTTGAATATTTTCATATAAAAAAAGCTGACGAATATTTTAAAAACAAAGAATATATAAAAGCGGCCAAAGAATATTTAAAAATAAAATCCGATAAAGGCATTTTTAATGCCGCAAACAGTTATTATAAAGCAAAACAATATGAAAAAGCAATAGAGTTATATTCGAAAATAAAAGACCCGACACTGAGATTTTCTAAACTTTACAATATGGCAAACGCATACGCTTATATGAAAAATTATGAAAAAGCCATAAAACTTTATAAAGAAGCCCTTAAAATAAAAAAAGACAAAGACGCATTATATAATTTAAAACTACTTGAACGACTTTTAAAAAAACAAAAGCAAAAACAAAAAGAAAATAAAAAAAGAAAAAAACAAAATAAAGAAAAAAAACAGCAAAACAACAAAGAAAAATTTCAAAAAAAACAGCAAAAAGAGAAACAAAAAAAATCTAACGATAAAAAAAACGAAGACAAAATAAAACAGTCAAATAAGGAAAAAAAACAACACAAACATTCAAACAAAAAAAAGCAAAAGCCTTTACAAAACAAAACACCGTATAAAGAAAAATTAAAAAAATTCAAATCCCAGCCTGCAATAAAAAAAGAATCTAATAAAACAAAAGACATACGACTTAAATTTTATAAAAAACAGCTTGAAAATCTAAATTTTAATACACTTATGATACCACTAAGGAGCGAATAATGAAAAAACTTTTACTGTTGATGCCTATGTTTATTTTTGCGGCCGTTGTAAATTTAAAGGTAAACAAAACAAATTTAAATACAAACGAAGAGCTTATAATCACAATAACCGCTAAAGGAAAAAATATAGAATTTCCGAATATTTCCAATATAGCGGGATTTAATGTAATAGGTACCTCAACTACAAACAATATAACGATAATAAACGGAGAAATGCAAGAAAGCGTTTCAAAAACTTTTATAATTATCCCTACAAAAAGCTTTACCCTGCCCCCTTTTAAAATTATCGTAGACGGAAAAACCTATAAAACAAAACCCTTAAAAATTACCGTTACCGAACCAAAACAGACAAAAGGCGATTTTGAAATAGATTTAAACGTTTCAAAAAAAGAGCTTTTCATTGGGGAAAACGCAATATTAACATTAAAATTTATTCAGAAAAAACCGGCTGATTCCATAAGAATACAAAAACCTGAAATTCCAAATTTTATAGTCAAAAACATTGCTCAAAAAAACATTCAAAACGGAATAATATATAAATTTTTAATAATTCCTCAAAAAACAGGTGAATATAAAATAGGACCGATAACCGCCCAAATAGGTAAAATCGTAAAAACAAACCCGTTCAACGACCCGTTTTTTAATATTTCAAGCATCAGATACACCCCTATATATTCAAATTCCGTAATGCTAAAAGTAAAATCAATTCCTCAAAACAGCGTTTTTGGAGATTTTCATATAAATATAAAAGCAAAAAAAGAGGTAAAAGCAAACGAACCCAATAAAGCCGTCTTAACGCTTAAAGGATGCGGAGACTTTTATAACCTTCCCGATTTTAATTTAAACATACCAAACGCAACCGTATATAAAGAAAAACCGAAAATAAAAACTTTTATAAAAAATGAAAACCTATGCGGAGAGTTAAAAGAAGAATTTACAATAATAGCAGACAGTAATTACACCATTTCCCCATTATCCCTAAAAGAATTCAACGGCAGCGTTACCAAAACAATTTCAACAAA
>JAMOSR010000085.1 GCA_027062985.1 Nautiliaceae bacterium | reverse complement strand
GTATAAGTTAGGTATCTAAGAAAAACACTGAAAAATCTGTCTCCAACAATAACAGGTGTGCTTAAACTTTATGACTTTAAAACTACAATCTCAAACTCAAGAAAATTAACGGGAAATTCTTTTAAAAATTTTTTTATTCTTGCAGGATTTGCTCTGGTTTCTCCTTTTACACCGGAAAATTTTATATATTCCAGCATCTCTTTTGGTGATTTAAAATACATTTCATATCTTAGAATTTCTATTTTAGGATTTAAAATTTCAGCACTTTTTAAGATTTTTTCTTTTGATGGAATAGGTGATGAAACTTCTAAAAAATTATGAAGCGTATGAAAAGTATAAGATGTAAATACAGCTAAAAGAAACTCTTTTTTTAAATCCCTTATATTTTCAAAAACAAAATTTAAATCTTTAGCCCACTGAAGAGCCGAAAAAGAAACGATTTGCTCAAAATCATATTTTTTTATTTCATCAAAGCAGTTTTTGGTATTAAAATCTAAAAGTCTAGTATTACATGGATTTTTTTTTAACATAGACGGGCTGGAATCGATACCCAAATAAAAATCAAAATTTTTATATTTGCAGAGCCCCTCGCTCCCGCATCCCAAATCCACAACTCTTTTTTTTAGAAAAGGCAGATATTTTTTTATAATTTTTTTTTGAATAACGTTATATTTTTGGTACGTATGAGCAAATTTATCAAAACTTTTCAACATTTCACCTTTTAAAACCGAATTTTTATTATATGTTATAATTCTATCTAAAAAAGGCATAAAAAATGACAAGCGTATTAATGACTGTTCAAATTATTTTGGTAATAGCCATTACCATATTGGTTCTTCTTCAACGTTCGGAATCAATGGGACTTGGAGCATACAGCAGTTCAAACAACTCGGTATTCGGAGCTGGCGGGCCTATGAATTTTCTTACAAAAGCCACTATGTTTTTAGGACTTTTATTCGTTTTAAACACCCTAACTTTGGTTTATTTATACAATAAAAAAGCAAATACATCGGCTCTTGACGAAGTAAACGTAAAAAAAATAGAAAAGAAAATTCCAACCCCAAGCGTACCTCAAGCACCGGTTAAATGAAAAAACTGTTTTTTTTCCTTTTTCCGATTTTGCTGCTTGCCGAAGCGCACATTTTCGTTCTTCACAGAATAGACGATAACAGATACCCATATACCAACACTTCTTCAAAAGAACTTAAAAAATATTTTGATTATTTAAAATCTCACAATTATCGAGTGGTAAAACTATCAACTCTAATAAATATGATAAAAAATCAAAAACCTATTGATAAAATCGTGGTATTTACCATAGATGACAGTTATAAAAGTTTTTATAAAAACGGTCTGCCACTTTTCAAAAAATACGGTTATCCTTTTACCCTTTTTGTCTATACCCAAGCCACCACCCAAAAATGGGGGGATTTTATGAGCTGGAAACAGGTTAAAGAAGCTTCAAAATACGGAGAGTTGGGAGTTCACAGCTGGGCTCACCCTCACCTTGCAAAACTCTCAAACGAAGAAATTAAAAAAGATACCCAAAAAGCTATAAAAGCATTTGAAAAATACATAGGTTACGTCCCTAACATATACAGTTACCCATACGGTGAATACGATAAAAGAGTAAAAAAAATTATAAAAAAATTCTTCCCTTATATAGTCAATCAAGACCCGGGCGCCATTGATTTAACAACACCGCTTGACAATATAGACAGAATTGCTCTAACCGGAAAAGTAAACATAGCAAAAAAACTAAAACTAAAAAGACTTCATTTAAAAACATTACAAATCAAAAGAGATAAAAATAAAATATTGGAAATCTCAGGAGAAGTAATAGACAACGTTCCTTTTGTAGATATTTACATGACAGAATTCGGATGGAAACGAGTTAAAGTTATAAACAATAAATTTGTTTTACATCCGGAGTTTACTTTAAAAAAATACAGAAACAGAGTTATTATAAGCTATAATTATAAAATAATTTCACAATTAATCTTAAAGGAGGAATAAAATGGAAGAAGTATTTGAGTTTGCCAAGGAACATATGGAAAAAAGTATAGAAGTACTTAAAAAAGACCTAAATACATTAAGAACCGGCAGAGTATCAATTCACGTTCTTGACGGAGTAAAAGTTGAATATTACGGAGCGCCGACACCTCTAAATCAGGTGGCAAACATTAACGCCGTAGATGCTACGACAATCGTGGTAAGTCCATGGGATAAAGGAATTATTAACGATATAGAAAGAGCTATTCAAGAAGCAAACGTCGGAGCAAATCCTAACAACGACGGAGATACAATAAAACTATACTTTCCTCCTATGACGGAAGAAGAGAGAAAAAAACAGGCTAAAAAAGCAAAAGAATTCGGGGAAAAAGCAAAAATAGCAATAAGAAACATAAGAAGAGAAGCAAACGACGAAATAAAAAAAATGTTCAAAAACAAAGAAATCACAGAAGACGACCAAAAAAGAGGACTTGATAAAGTACAGGAAATTACCGACAGTTATGTGGCAAAAGTTGACGAAATAGTAAATAAAAAAATAGACGACGTTATGAAAGTCTAAAAATTAAACAATGGAAAATGAAAAATGGAAAATGTAAAAGAAATATATGAAAAACACGGAGCCCTTTTAAAGGGTCATTTTTTACTAAGCAGCGGAAAACACAGCGAATATTATTTACAAAGTGCAAGAGTACTTGAATATCCTGAGGTTGCGGAAAAACTGGCCCGCGAACTTGCAAAACAGATTATCGAAGCGGGATTAAAAGTGGATACCGTATGCTCTCCCGCAATCGGAGGTCTTCTTGCAGGATACGAACTAGCCCGTGCTCTTGGGGTCAGATTTATTTTTACCGAAAGAGTAAATGGGGATATGACTTTAAGAAGAGGTTTTGAAGTAAAAGAAGGTGAAAAGGTACTGATTTGTGAAGATATTATTACAACAGGCGGCAGCGCCATGGAAGCCGCAAGGGAAATTGAAAAAAGAGGCGGTGAGGTAGTAGGGTTTGCCGCAATAGCCAACAGAGGAATCTGCAAAAGGGTAAACGGTAAAAACGAAAGAAAACCGGAATGTAAACTTCCAAATGACAAACCTTTTTTTGCTCTTGAAGATTTTGAGTTTGAGGCTTATGAGCCAGAAAACTGTCCTTTATGCAAAATGGGAGCATGCGCTCCGATTAAACCAGGAAGCAGAGGAAATTAAAAAATAGACGTAACAATTTTAAAAAACAGATTTTTTATAATACTTAGTTTATATTATTTTCTTTTTTTTACATTAATAGGAAATTATGTTATTTTTTTGCCCAAATATTTTAAAGAAGTGGGATTTGAACCTTATAAAATAGGCATTATATTTGCTATGATGCCTATTGCCAGATTTTTAGTACCTTTTATATATCTCAAAAAACCTCTTACCAAAAAAGATTATATTTCTGCTCTTTTTTTATCATCTTTTGCTTCTTTTTTGCTTCTAAGCAATAATTTTTATCTGATTTTATTCTCTTTTTTTATTATAGGAGCTTCATTTGCCGTGGTATTTCCCTATATAGAGGCTATAGCTATAGAAAAATTACAGGAAAAATACGGACTCTCTAGAGTATTCGGAAGTATCGGATTTATGCTTTTTGGAATAGTTTTTTCCTATATAAACGGAAATCTAATATGGCTTTTTATTATTCTTATGATTTTAACAAACTTAACGGCTTTTACTTTTTTAGAAAACAAAACAATTAAAAAAAATTATAAACCAATTAATTTACTCAAAGAATGGAAATTCTGGGCGGGAGTTGTATTAATTCAGATAAGCTTTGGAGGATTTTATAATTTTTTCACAATTTATAACCTTCAGCATGGAATTTCAAAAGAATATATAGGCTGGCTTTGGGCTATAGGCGTAACTGCCGAAATTTTAGTGTTTATTATAGGACATAAATTCTTAAAAAAATTAAAACCGATTAAATGGATTAAAATATCTATTCTTTTAACCTCTCTAAGATGGTTTATGGTATATATGTTTGCCGGAAACCTTTTTTTGACAGCTCTTTCTCAAATAATTCATGCTTTTTCTTTTGCCATATTTCATACTTCGGCACTTTTATATCTTTCCCAAAAATATGAAAATAAAACTTTAGCCCAGCAGTTTTATGCGGGTATAGGTTACGGGCTTGCGGCATTTCTTGGAAGTATAGTCTCAGGATGGTTATACGGAGAAAATCTGTTTTTATATGAAAGTATAATTGCCTTGCTTGGATTTTTGGTTATGTTATAATACTTTAAAGCAAAATCAAAAGGATATGATTGACCATACCAAAAAAAATTTTTGAAAGAAAAGCCAAACTAGAATTAAAAAACACTCTTATTACCGGTCCTAAAAGAGTAGGTAAAACTTTTTTAGTCTTTAATTTTTTAAAAAATTTTAAAGGAAAATATAAATATATAGATTTTGAAGATTACAGAGAAAAAAATTTTGATTTTGAAGAAATAGATTTAGTAATATATGATAATTTTGATTTTTCGGTACCTATTCCTCCAATAACAACTTTTATAATATCCCAAAAAAATATAGAAATAGAAGGTTTTCATAAAATAGAACTAAAAGGCTTGGATTTTGAAGAATTTTTCTCATTTGAAAATACAACAAATATAAACCAGTGTTTTGACAAGTTTTTACGTCTTGGTAATTTTCCGAGAATTTTTACCGAAGAATATTACAGAGACGAATATTTAAAAGAAACATTTGAGCTTTTGCCTTTTAACAAAAAAATACTTGCTTTCTTTTTTTCACATATAGGAGAAAAGTTTACTCTTTATCAAATCTATCAAATACTGAAAAAAGAGATGAAATTAAGCAAAGACAACTTTTATAAAATAACAAACGAACTTTTGGAAAATAGAATCATATATGAAGTAAATAAATTCGAATCACCAAAATCGCCAAAAAAATTTTATTCATATAATTTTGCTTTTAAAAATATTTTAACAAACAGAAAAAATATTCAATATACATTTGAAAATATCATATTCTTAGAATTAAATAAAAAAGAAGTTTATTATAAAGATACCCTCACTTTTTATCTGCCTGAAGAAGAAAGGGGAATACTGGTTTTACCTTTTGCGGATGAAGAAGTGGCTAAGGAGAAACTAAAAAAAGTAACAAATGTAAAAAAAGTGGACATCATAACAATATCAAATGAATTTGAAATAGAAAATAAAAATTTTGAAGTGGAGGTGATACCATTTTGGAGATGGAGATTTGCGGAATAGATGAAGCCGGAAGAGGTCCTATAGCCGGTCCCTTAGTAGTAGCGGGATGCATATTTCAAATTGAGAATGGAGAATTGAAAATTGAAAATTATTTAAATATGCTTGATGACTCAAAAAGGCTCAGTGAGAAAAAAAGGGAGAAGCTTTTTGAAATCATTAAACAAACCTGCAAATACCATATAGTATTTGTGGATAACAAAACAATTGATAAAAAAGGTCTCTCATTTGCCATAAATTATGCATTAAAAGAAATAAAAAACACTTTAAAAGCGGACAAATACCTCTTTGACGGAAATTCAAGTTTTGGAGTAGATGGAATAGAAACAGTAATAAAAGGAGATTCTAAAATAAAAGAAATAAGCGCTGCAAGTATTTTGGCAAAAGTCAGCAGAGACAGATTTATGAAAAAAGCTGATAAAATATACCCTCAATATAATTTTAAAAAACATAAAGGATATATTACAAAAGAGCATATAGAACTTATCAAAAAATTCGGTTATTGTGAAATTCATAGAAAAAGTTACAGATTAAAAGCCCTGGAGCCAACTCTTTTTTAAGGAATGGTATGAAAAAATTTATCGGATTTTTACTGGCTTTAAATCTTTACGGAGCTTTTCCCTCATGGTATTACAATATAAAAGAAACTTCCAAACAAAAAAAAGCCTTCGTTGAAATTATGCTTCCTTTAATACAGGAAGAAAACAGAAAAATAAAATCTTTAAGAAAAAAAATCATAAAAATTTTTAACGACCCATATTTTTTGTTAGATCCTAAAAAAATAGAATTTCTTGCAAAAATAGCAAAAACTTATAAAATAAAAAATATAACGGATAAAGAAGCATTTTTAAAAAAAATAGATACCATTCCTCCTTCTTTAGCATTAGCTCAGGCAGCAATCGAGAGCGGATGGGGAAAAAGCAGGTTTGTAAAAGAAGCAAATAACCTCTTCGGTCACTGGGAATACTCCAACAAAGGA
>JAMOSR010000084.1 GCA_027062985.1 Nautiliaceae bacterium | reverse complement strand
GCTAAATCCATTAACTTCCTTTTGGTATAATTTTGTAAAAAAAGGATAAACTATGCAAATAGTTATATTAGCCGCCGGTAAAGGCACTCGTATGAAAAGCAAATCGGCAAAAGTCATTCATACTTTATGTAACAAACCGATGATAGAATATATAATTGAAGAATCTTTAAAACTGACTCCTCATCTCGACGTTATATTAAATCATCAATTCGAAACTGTTAAAAGTATTGTATCAAAATATCCTGTAAATATCATTAAACAGGACCTGAAAAATTTTCCGGGAACGGGCGGAGCGTTAAAAGAAGTTTCTTTTAAAGAAGACAAAATCTTAGTTTTAAACGGGGATATGCCACTTATTAAAGCCGAAGAGCTTAAAAAATTCGAAAGCAAAAACGCCGATATCGTTATGAGCGTTATGAAACTCGATAATCCTGAGGGATACGGAAGAGTGGTTATAAAAAACGGAAAAGTTAAAAAAATAGTAGAACAAAAAGACGCCAACGAAGAAGAACTGAAAATTCCTTACGTAAATGCCGGCGTATACCTGTTTAAAAAAGAAGTCCTTGAAAAATATCTGCCAAAACTCTCAAACCAAAACGCTCAAAAAGAGTATTATCTAACAGACATTATAGAAATGGCGGTAAAAGACGGTTTGGAAATAGAGGCTATAGAAGTGGATGAAGAAAATTTCAGGGGAATAAATTCAAAAAAAGATTTAGCTTATGCAGAAGAGATTATGTGTAAAAGAATAAAAGAGTTTTGGATGCAAGAAGGCGTTATTATGCATCTGCCAAATACCATTTTCATAGATGCAAACACCACCTTTTTAGGAGAATGCGAAGTCCATAGCGGATGCGTTATTAAGGATTCGACTATAATAGAAAGCGAAATAAGACCCTTAAGCGTTATTGAAAGCGCCGTTATTAAAAATTCAGGAGTCGGTCCTATGGCCAGAATAAGACCAAAAAGCGAACTTATAGATACGCACATAGGAAATTTCGTAGAAGTAAAAGCTTCTAAACTAAAAGGCGTAAAAGCCGGACATCTGAGTTATCTAGGAGATAGTGAAATAGAAGAAGGAACAAATATAGGAGCCGGTACAATTACATGTAATTACGACGGAAAAGCAAAATATAAAACAAAAATAGGAAAAAACGTATTTGTCGGCAGCGACACTCAGCTTATCGCTCCCGTTATTATTGAAGACGATGTAATAATAGCGGCCGGAAGCACCGTAAATAAAGACGTAAAAAAAGGAGAACTCGCAATAAGCAGAGCTCCTCTAAAAATTATTAAAGATTTTTATTACAAATTTTTCGGGAGAAGAGATTGAAAGTATTAATAGGAGTAACGGGAAGTATCGCTATTTATAAAACCTGCGAGCTTATAAGGCTTTTTATAAAAAGAGGAGATGAAGTAAGGGTTGTTATGAGCAAAGCGGCCTCAAAATTCATAACTCCCCTTACATTCGAAGCCCTTACAAGAAATAAAGTATTAATAGAAAAAAACGAAAACTGGGCAGGGGAGCTCAATCATATAGATTACGCCAAATGGGCGGATATTTATATTATAGCCCCCGCCACCGCAAATACGATAAACAAAGCTGCAAACGGAATAGCGGATAATCTTTTGCTTCAAACATATCTTGCTACAAAAGCCCCGGTCCTTTTCGCACCGGCTGCAAACACCCATATGTATATTCACCCGACAACCCAGAGCAGTTTTAAAAAACTAAACATTATAGAAGCAAATGCGGGACTTTTAGCCTGCGGAGATGAAGGTATTGGAAAAATGGTCGAACCTGAAGAAATATTTTTAAGGGCATTGCGTGAAGTAAATAAAGAAGAGTTCTGGAAAGGAAAAAAAGTAGCGGTAACTGCCGGGGGAAGTATAGAAAAAATAGACGACGTAAGATTTATAAGCAACTTTTCCAGCGGAAAAATGGGAGAAGCCCTGGCAAAAGCTTTTTATATCAAAGGAGCGGATGTAACGCTTATATCAAGTAAAGAACATAATTTAAGCAAAGAAATAAAACAGATAAAAGTCCAAAGCGCCGAAGATTATTTAAAAGCGATATTAAAAGAAAATCCTGATTATCTAATAATGGCAGCCGCTATTGCCGATTTTAAACCAAAATATACGCCCGGAAAAATAAAAAAAGAACAAATAGGCGAAAAAATGATACTTAAGATGGAAAAAAATATAGACATATTGGAATCTCTTAAAAAGAAAAAATTTAAACGCATAGGGTTTAAAGCCGAAAGAGATGAAAAAAATGCGCTCAAATACGCAAAACAGTCCTTAAAAAAGAAAAATCTAGACGCCGTATGTCTAAACCTTCTTACAAGAAACGATTTCGGAAGCGATGAAAACGAGATAATTTTTATCACAAAAGAAAAAACGGAAAAATTTCCTCAAGACAGTAAAGAAAATATAGCTTTTAGGATAGCGGATGCCGTTAAACATATCTAAAGTAGGAAAAGTTTTAAAAACCCTTAACAGATTAAACACACCAACGGAATTTAACGCAACACTACCGGTAAAAGTTGAAATAAAAAAAGAAATAAACCCCATTACGTACCTGATAAAACTCGGAAACAGGGAAACAGAAACAAAAAGCTATATTCCTTTAGAAGTAGGCAAAAAATATCTCGCGCAGATAAAAGAGTTTAAAAACAGAATTCAGATAACCAATTTAAAAGAACTTCCTAAACTTATGGAAATTCTTGAAAAAACAAATATCCCCGAAGGTTTTAAACATTATAATAAAAAGGAAATTTTAAAGCATCTTTCAATTTCAAAAGACAAAAACGAATTTATGTTTTTTGCAAATCTTTTGCTGGCACTGGAAAAAGAAATATATCATCTGAGTATAAAAGAAAATAATAAAAAGTCTCTTATGCAGTATAAATATACGAAAAATAAGGTATCATTTTATTCAGTATTTTCAAACCTAGGAGAAATAGAAGGAGAAATATTTTCTTACAAAGCCGTTATAATTTCTCCTTATAAAAACGTAATAGAACTTATAAAACATCATAAAAAAGAGATAGAGCTGGAAATAAAGACAATTTTAAAAGAACCAAAACCCCTGTACGAGTTTAAAAACTCTTTACTTGATTTAAAGGTATAAATATGCACTTGGCAATTATTATGGACGGAAACGGAAGATGGGCCAAAAAAAGAGGCCTTAAAAGAACGGAAGGACACAAAAAAGGTGCAGAAGTTGTAAAAGAGATAACCACTTACTGTGCAAACAACCCCGAAATAGAAATATTAACTCTTTATGCTTTTTCAACCGAAAACTGGAAAAGACCCAAAATGGAAGTCGATTTTTTAATGAGGCTACTTGACAACTGGCTGAAAAAAGAACTGCCCACCTATATAAAAAATGAAGTAAAATTCGACGTTATAGGAGATATAAGTAAATTTTCCCCGGCTCTGAGAAAAAGAATAGAATATACAAAAGAAGTTACTAAAGATTTTAAAAAACTGACTCAGGTACTTGCCCTTAACTACGGAAGCAGAGACGAAATAACAAGAGCAGTTAAAAAAACAATTGAAAATAAAGAAGAAATCACGCCTGAAAACATCCAAAAAAACCTTGATATAAGCACAGACGTGGATTTACTGATACGAACAAGCGGAGAAATAAGAGTCAGTAATTTTCTTTTATGGCAGATAGCGTATGCGGAAATGTTTTTTACGGAGACTTTATGGCCAGATTTTACCTCAGAAGAACTTGAAAATATTATAAAAGATTTTCATAAAAGAGAAAGAAGATTTGGAGGAATTTAATGATTGAAATTATTTTGGTATTTATAATAGGAATTTGTATAGGAAGTTTTTTAAACGTAATAATTTACAGAATCCCCCGGGAAAAAAATATCGCTTTTCCCCCAAGCAGCTGTCCAAAATGCAACAACAGATTAAAACCATGGCACAATATTCCTCTTTTGAGTTGGTTTTTTCTAAAAGGGAAATGTGCTTATTGCAAGGAAAAAATATCTTTAAGATATCCTTTAATAGAGTTTTTAACGGGTCTGCTCGCTGTTTTGGTATACACAAAATTCCATCATATAGACCTCTTTTTTATAATTAATTTTGCCATCTTCGCAACACTGCTGGCTTTAAGCGTTATAGACCTGGATTACAAAGCGGTACCTGATAGTCTCAACCTGCTTGCTTTAACACTTGCCTTTTTTTCATCTCCTGATATTTTGGAAAATTTAAAAAACGCTCTTATTCTTATGGGTGGAATGAGTTTGATTAGATTTTATATAAGTTATCTTATTAAAAGGGAAGCTATGGGAGAAGGAGATATTATAGTCGCCGGAACGATGGGAGCTATGCTTGGAACTAAACTTGCCGTTATAGCCGTATTTATAGCTTCATTAATAGCAATCTTCCCTTCTCTTTACAATAGAATAAAAAACAGCGATTTAGAACTTCCTTTTATTCCTTTTTTAGCCTTAGGAACATTCATAACATGGTATTTTGACGATTTCTTCCTGAATTTATGGAGCCGTCTGTATGGATAAACTGTCAAAATATCTCTTTTTATCTTTTTTTAAGTCTTTCACAACTCTATTTGGAATAATCACAGCCATTGTCTCTTTAATTTTTATCATCTCCATATCAAACGTAACTGCTGATATACAAATTAACTTCACTGACCTTTTAAAACTCTATTTTTTAAAATTTCCTCAGGTTGTATTTATAGCACTTTCCATTTCTTTTATAATCGCCTCAAGCAATACTCTTGCAAAAATAAGCGAGACCCAGGAATTAGTAGCTCTTTTATCTCTTGGAATTTCTCCTAAAAAAATCCTAAAACCCTTTTTTTTTAGCGCTTTATTGATTACTTTTATTAATTTAATAATTCTTTTTATATCAATACCATACTCAAAAAGCGCATATCAAAATCTTAAAAATCAAAAAAAACAAGAAGCTAAATTTAACCTTCAGTCAAAACAGATTTCTCAGCAATTTGGGGAATGGTATGTTTTTGCTACTCAAAATTCCCAAAAAAATTTCAGTAATATATATCTCTTTAACAAAAAAAACAATAATTTTATTTTAGCCTCTTCTGCTAACCTGAATAACAAAAACGGTTTTATAAAATTTACTATACGCCATGGTAAGCTATACGATATTGAAAAAAATTACAAAGTAACGTTCGAAAATATGAAAATAAATAAAAAAATTCCAAAAACAACCCTCTCTTTATTTAATATAAAAGATTATTTTTCCCAAAATAAAAAAATATTCACAAAATATTTTCCTATAGCCCTAATTCCGATAAGTCTTTTTCTATTTATTCCGATATTTGGATTTTTTCACCCAAGACTTCATAAAGACAGACATATTTTATACTCTCTAATGCTCATATCTATTTACATATCCTTAGCTTTTGCCAATAAAAATCTTATAATATCAATTATAATACCTATAATATTTTTTATTTTAGGAGGAATTACCTACATATGGAAAAGAAAATTTTAGCCATAATTTCTTATGATGGAAGCAAATTTCATGGCATGCAAATTCAACCTGATAAAAAAACAGTGCAGGGAGAAATTCAAAAAGCATTAAAAAAAATAAACATAAATTCCAAAATTCAACATGCAGGAAGAACAGATAGTGGAGTTCATGCCTTAAATCAGGTTATCTCTTTTTACATTCCAAGTTTTTGGGATATTTATAAGCTCACTATTTCATTAAATAAAATGTTGCATCCATATATTCACATAAAAAAAATAAAGCCTACAAACGATAACTTTAACCCAAGATTTGATGCTAAAAAAAGAAGTTACAGATATATATTAAATCCTTCTTTTTCACCCCATACGGCAGATTACACCACATTTTACGATAAAAAAATAAATTTTCATCTTTTAAACAAGGCTCTTAATATATTAAAAGGAAAACATGATTTTGAATATTTCGCAAAGACCGGAAGCGAAGTAAACAATTACATCAGAGAAATATTCGAAGCAAAAATTTTTTCCTATAAAAACTTATGGATTGTTAAAATAAGCGGAAACGGATTTTTAAGAGGACAAATAAGAATAATTGTAGATTTTTTATTAAAAATAAACGAACAAAAACTAAACATTGAAGATTTAAAAACTCAGCTTAGAAAAGAAAAAGTTATAAACAAACATTTAGCCCCCCCAAACGGCCTTTATCTTGAAAGAATATGGTATTAATCCCAAAACCTTTCAATGACTTTTGGTAAAAAAGTATG
>JAMOSR010000083.1 GCA_027062985.1 Nautiliaceae bacterium | reverse complement strand
GAAGATATAGCCGTTAATAAAACAGAAGAATTGTTGAAAAAGAGTATACAAAAAAGGTTTATGGGAGAAGTGGAGATAGGCTCTCTTTTAAGCGGGGGAGTGGATAGTTCTTTGATTGTGGCAATTGCTAGTAGATTTAAAAAAATAGACACTTTCAGTATAGGATATGAAGGTTATGAAAATTATGACGAAAGAAAATACGCTAAAGAAGTCGCTAAATATTTGAAAATTAATAATTACGATGTTGTTTTAAAAAAGAGGGATTTTTTTGAAAGTTTTAATGCTGTTTTAGAAGCTATGGGAGAACCAATAAGTGACAGCAGTTTTTTTGCGGCTTTTTCGTTGGCTAAAAATATCCCTCTAAAAGTTGTTTTCAGCGGGGAAGGGAGCGATGAGCTTTTTTTGGGTTACAGAAGGTATGAAGAGTATTTGGGGTTTTTAAAAGCGTATTTACCCAATAAAAAATGGCTTAAAAAGTATATGGAAAGATATCCTGAGGATATAAAAGAGTGGGAAGTTTTTAGAAGGTTTTTTGCTGATGAGCCTGTTTTTAGGGGAATAAATGAAACTTTTTTTCAAAAACAGATTAATAAAGCCCTGAGAAAAAGAGCCGTGGAGGTTAATTATCAACGGTTTTTAAAAGGTTGGGGAAGTTTTGATTTTACATATTTTGATTTAAAGGTGTGGGTAGGAGAGGTTTTGCTTATGAAACTTGATAAAATGTTTATGGCCCATACAATAGAGGCCCGCTCTCCTTTTCTTGATAGAAATTTGGTAAACTTTGTTTTTTCTATGCCTGAGGAAATTAGAGGTTCTAAAAAGTGGATTGTAAAAAAAATAGCTGAAAAATATCTGCCAAAAGAGATTGTTTATAGAAGAAAAAAGGGTTTTGCCGTTCCTTTTTATGAATGGCTTAAAGAAGAAAAAGAACTTAAACGGATTATAGATATTAACAGAAAAAGCAAAATATTTAATGAAGAGTATTTAAAAGAAATAATAAAAACGGGGCATAAAAGGTATAAACAGCATATTTGGGCTTTATATCTTTTTTCGCGCTGGTATGAAAAGGAATTTTTATGAAATTTAAATTAAACAGATTTTTAGAAGATGATATAGAAAATAAGGACCATCCGAGTGATTTTGAAATAACAAACGAGTATGGGGTTTTGATTTTAAGGCTTCCTTTTATAAAAGATGAAAAAGTGGAGGTTATTTCTTACGCTTTTTTAATAAAGGAAAATAAAGTATATATTTTTGACAGAAATAAAAAAGAGTTTGAATATCTTGGGGATTTTTTTGATTTGCATAAGTTTTTAGATGTAAGAGTGGATAAAATACTGGCTAAACTTAATAAATTTCATATGCAAATAGCGAAAATGGAAGATGGGCTTTATGAGGAAAATATTGATAAATCTTTTGCAAACGAATGGCTGAAACTTAAAAAAGAACTTGTGTTGATAGAAAGACTGATGGGACATGCGATTGTGGCGTTTGAGAGATTTTTAAAATATTATAAGGAAAAAGTGGATAATTTTGCTTTTAAAGACCTTGAAGAACACTTTCAACGGGCTTTTAGGTTTGCAAAAAATGCGATAGAAAAGTTGGATTATCTTTATGAGTTTTTTAGGGCAAAGCAGGATGAAAAGATGAATAAAATTATGTTTGTTTTGACTCTTTTATCAGGAATTTTCTTGCCTTTGACTCTTGTAACCGGGTTTTTTGGGATGAATACCGGCGGACTTCCTTTGGTAAATGACCCTGAAGGTACGTTAAAAGCGGTGGTTATAGGAATAGTTTTAGAAGTGCCTATTGTAGTGGCTGTATGGAAAATGATGAAAAATTAAAACTTCAATGTTAACGTATTATCTCTGACACTAAATATTTATTGGTGGAGGTGTCGGGAATCGAACCCGAGTCCAGAAACAGATTACCCTAAGCGTCTACACGCTTAGTCCGTTGATTATACTGCTCTTCCGGGTTCAACGGACAAAACCCTGCGGAAGAGAGGAGTGCTGATGGTTTCAGACTGTAATCCGCACTCATAGATTACAATCCTAGCCACGCTTTACTCTCCGCCCGAGGCGGTGGCAGGCCTCAGTGGGCGGAGGCGCCCGAAACTACTTAATTAAGCAGCAGCTGTTGCTACTGCTGGGCTGTAAGTTTTGTTATTTGCTGCGTTTATTTTTAGCGGACCGTTTTACGGCTTGTCCAGGCCGACGTGCAGCTTAGGGCTTTCTGCCCCTGTCGAAGCCATGTCACCCCCGCAAGGGCTTCTAAGAAGCCTATGCGCGAATGACTAATCGAATTTTATCAAACTTTTCTTAAAAAGTCAATAATTTTTTAAGAAAAGTTTAAGAATTAATTTCTTCTTTTATGATTTTGGCTTTTTTACATATTTTTTTTATTTTTTCACTGTTAGGAATATCCTCTAATAATACTTTTACAAAAGCACTTCCCACAATTACCCCATCAACTCCTTTTGCTTTTTCACGGGCTGTTTTTTCATTAACTCCAAATCCTATATAAAGAGGTGTGTTTGTAATTTCTTTTACTGTTTTTATTATTTCACTTAAATCCTCTTTTTTTTCTGCTCCCGTAATTCCTGCATATGCTACCATGTAAATGAATTCTTTTGGATTTTTTAAAATTTCTTTTATTCTCTCTTTTGAATCCGTAGGCGCTACAAAAGAAATTAAAGGAAACTTTTCTTCATATTCAATCGCTTCTTCATACGGCAAATCAGGAATAATAAAACCTTTAACACCGTATTCTTTGGCTTTTTGAGTCATAAAATCATAGCCTTTATGATAGAAATTGTTAAAATATCCCATCCAATAAATATCAATGTTTTTTGCTGTTTTTTCACTTACTTCAAACGTATCTTTTATTTTATATCCATTTTCTAACGCTCTTTTGTTTATTTCCTGAATTACAGGTCCGTCGGCTACCGGGTCTGAAAAAGGAATTCCAAGCTCTATAGCATCGACTCCATTTTTTTGTAAAGCTTCTATCAGTTCTATAGTAAAGTTTTTGTCTGGATATGCTGTTGTTATATAAGCTATTAACTTTTTCATTTATTTCCTTTGGTATAATATATTTTAGAAATTATATCAAAAGGAAGTGCATGAAAAAGACACTTAAAGCTCTTTATAAAAAAGAAAACATTACTATGATAACCGCTTATGACGCATTGTTTGCCAAAATTTTTGATGAATTGGTGGATATTATTCTAGTTGGAGATAGTTTGAATATGAGTTTTTTGGGAGAAAACGATACTTTAAGCACTACGCTTGAGCAGATGATTTATCATACTAAAGCTGTTTGTAACGGAGCTAAAAATGCTTATATCGTAACTGATATGCCCTTTGGTACTTACAATACTCCTGAAGATGCTTTGAAAAATTCGATAAAAATATATAAAGAAACAAAAGCGGATGCTGTAAAGCTTGAAGGCGGAGTTGAAAGAGCCGAAACTGTAAAACTTCTTGCTCAAAACGGTATAGCAGTAGTGGGACATATAGGCCTTATGCCACAATTCAGTAGAAGTGAAGGCGGATATATAGTAAAAGGAAAAGATGAAAAATCAAAACAAAAGTTGCTTAAAGACGCTAAAGCCCTGGAAGAAGCCGGGGCTGTAATGCTTGTTATTGAAGGTGTTAAAGAAGATGTGGCAAAAGAGATAACTGAGAGTGTAAATATCCCGACTATTGGAATAGGCGCTGGAAGATATACGACGGGACAGGTGCTTGTATGGAGTGATATGCTCGGATTTTTTGAAGAGTTTAAACCGAAATTTGTTAGACGGTACTTAAACGGGGCTGAGATTGTAAGAAGTGCTGTTAGAAAATACGTTGATGATGTAATTATGGGAAAATTTCCTAG
>JAMOSR010000082.1 GCA_027062985.1 Nautiliaceae bacterium | reverse complement strand
GAGAGCCTTGACCATATGCTTTTTTTCGGACCTCCGGGTCTTGGAAAGACGACACTTGCCAATATTATAGCTAATGAAATGAATGCCAATATTAAAACCATTTCGGCTCCTATGCTTGAAAAATCAGGGGACCTTGCTGCAATTTTAACTAATCTGGAAGAAGGAGATATTTTATTTATCGACGAAATTCACAGACTAAAAGCCTCTATTGAGGAGGTTCTATATTCGGCTATGGAAGATTTCAGGCTTGATATTGTGATAGGAAGCGGTCCGGCGGCTCAGACTATAAAGTTGGATGTAGCTAGATTTACGTTAATAGGAGCTACGACAAGAGCCGGGATGTTAAGTAATCCTCTTCGCGACAGATTTGGTATGAGTTTTAGGCTTAATTTTTACAATGTTGAGGATTTGAGTTTAATTATAAAGCTTGCAAGTAAAAAATTAAACTATGATATAAAAACAGATGCGGCACATGAAATAGCCAAACGTTCCCGTGGAACTCCGAGAATAGCTCTTAGGCTTCTTAAAAGGGTTAGGGATTTTGCCGAAGTTGAAGATAAAAAACTTATAGATAAAAAAATAGCAAAATATGCTCTTGACGAACTTGGGATAAACGAACACGGATTTGACGAACTTGACATAAGGTTTTTAAGACTTTTAGTAGATGCCAAAAAACCTCTTGGACTTTCCACAATTGCGGCTGCCTTAAGCGAAGATGAGGATACTATTGAGGAGATGATAGAACCTTTTTTAATAGCAAACGGGTATGTTGAAAAAACGCCTAAGGGAAGGATTGCTACAAGAAAGACTTATGAAATTTTAAATTTAACGCCAAATATTTTGTTTTAGGAAAAAAGATGAAATTTTTGACTTTTTTAACATTTGTGGTGGGATATTTTGTATATTTAACGTATAAGCCATATCTTATGGATATAGCGATAGCTTCTCTTATGGCCATTTCTTTTGGAAAGATAGATTTTATGATTTCCAAATATATAAAAAACAGATATATCGTAACAGCTATAGTTACTTTTATTCTTTCTATTTTAATATTCGGTCCGATATTATATTTTATTATTACAGTGGGTAAGTTTTTGGCTCATATAAATATAGAAGATATAAAGTTGGTAATTCAAAAAGCACAGGATTTAATTTCTTATCTTCCCTCACAAATAGGAAATTATATAAAAAGCTTTTTAACGGCTGATAACATTCAAAAAATTTATGAATCCATTATGCCTATTATAGGGACTCTTACCGCTAAAAGCGCTGTTTTTATAAAAGATACTTTTTTGATTATTATATTTTTCTTTTTTGCGACTCTTTACGGAAGAGAAATACTTGATTTTTTTAAGAGAATTATTCCGCTTGAAAACGTAAAACTTGAAAAATTGTTTTTCAGTACCAGTGAAGTTATGAGTGTTGTTTTTTATTCTACTCTTTTAACGGCACTGCTTGAAGGTGTTTTGTTTGGAATAATAGTTAGTTTTTACGGTTTTAATTTTTTCTTTTTTAGTATTATGTATGCTTTTGCTTCTTTAATTCCTGTAATAGGCGGAATTATGATGTGGGGTCCGGTTAGTTTATATCTTTATGCGAACGGAGAAGTGGAAGGCGCTTTGGTTGTTATGATATATTCGATAATAGTAATCTCTATTTTAGCAGATACTTTTGTAAAACCTTTTATCATAGCTGAGATTAAGAAAATTTTTGAATCCGATACGGAGTTAAATTCTCTTCTTATCTTCTTTTCTATCGTTGCGGGACTTTCTTCTTTCGGTCTTTGGGGTATTATCATAGGCCCTGCGGTTACGGCTCTTTTTATTTCTATTCTTAAATTTTATGATAAAGTTAATAAAGTTTAGTCTTTTTGACTAAAATTTTTTTATTTTTTTATTTAACTTTCTTGACTTTTTTCTTTTAAAAGTGTATAATTTCAACGTTATAAAGCATTTGAGTTTGATTATCTAATATAATTTAGGTAATATAAGGTGTTTGAAAATCAATTGTTTGATTGAGATTTGCTTATATGGCATTATTATAAGCCTTTAAAGGAGGGGATTATGGGAAAAAAACATAAAAAAAAACCTGAGGCTGAAATGCAGGCTCAGGAAAATCAAGAAATTAATATAGAAGAAGTTTTAAAGCAAAACGAAGAACTTCAAAAGAAACTTGACGAAGCTCTGAGGGCTTATGCAAAATGTGAAAACGATAAAAAAATTCTTAAAAAAGAAGCTGATGCAATGGTCGATTATGCATATGAAAGATTTGCAAAAGACCTATTGCCTGTAGTTGATAGTTTGGAATTGGCGATAGCTCATGCCAAAGAGCTTGAAAATAAAGAAGAGGCTTTTGATAAGTTGATAGAAGGTGTTGAGCTTACTCTTAAAAAGATGCTTGATACCTTTAAAAATCATGG
>JAMOSR010000081.1 GCA_027062985.1 Nautiliaceae bacterium | reverse complement strand
CTCCTTTTCTCACTTTCTATTCTTACAACCCCATTCTCAAAATTTTTCAAAAATTGTCTTGACTTTTGGGGTGGAATATTTATATTTTAAATTCGTTTAACTTTTTATTTAATTCATCAGCAATTTTGTTTAAATGTTCTGCTGTTGTAGTTAATTCTTCAACACTTTTAGTGTTTTCTATCGAAAGATTATTAACGCTTTTAATTTTGTTAACTATTTTATCGATAGTATTTTTTATTTTATTGAAATTTTCAACCATATTTTTTGTCATAGTTACTGCATAATCAACTTTTTTCACTGTGTTTTCAACTTTTGTTTCAACATTATGAGCAGTATTTATTAGCTCTTCTGTTTGAGATGCATTAGAATTTATTTTTGATGAAGCGTTTATTATTGCCTGAACGACAACACTAATAGTTGCATTTATATCACTTAAACTTTTTTGAGTTTTCTCGGCTAATTTTTTAATTTCATCGGCAACTACCGCAAATCCCCTACCATGTTCTCCCGCTCTTGCAGCTTCAATTGCCGCATTTAGTGCCAATAGATTTGTTTGGTCGGCAATGTCGGATATAACATTTAAAACATCATTTACATTTTTAACATCTTCTGAAACTTTTCTTATATCTTCTGCTGTTTCTATTTCTGTATTAGCATTTTCTTGGACTTCCGAAATTAACTTGAAAATATCATCTTTAGCCATTAAAAGATTCTTATTTGCATTTTCGATTTCGTTTTGAGAATTGTTTGCTTCTGCTACATAATCGTCTATTTCATTGCCGATATTATTTGCTTCTAACGTAACTTCTTCTACATAGTTTGAACTCTCTTCTAACTTTTTACCAATTTTTAAAGAAGAATCGGATAATTCTTCGGCAATAGTATAATTTTCTTTACCTGCATTTTTAGCCGCTAAAATAATTTCTTTTATTTTGGAAATAAAAGTAGTTGTAAGGTATGTAAGTTTACTTATTTCATCTCTGTTATGATTATCAATTTTAATATTAAGGGTATTGGTTATTTCTGTTTCTAAGTAATTTATAAGATTTAATATAGGATTTATGATTTTTTTTGTAATAAACATTATGATAGCTATTATTATAAAGATAATAATTACCGCTATAATAATGAATGTTTCTGTTAAAACTTTATTGTTTTTTTCAACTTTTTTTCCTAATTCATCTAATTTTCTTTTTACGGTAGCTTTAACGTTCTCAGCAATTTTTTCAGCTTGAATACCCATTGTATCTAAATTATGGATTACATTATTTCTTTTTATAATTATTTTATAAACTTCATCTACTCCTTTTTTGTATTTATCAATTAAATTTATAGCTTTATATAAAAGTTCTTTTCTTCTTGGATTTGTTATAAGTTTATTTGTTTTGATTAATTCTTCTTTTAGATTATCAAACTCTTTATTTACTCTATCAAATGCTTCTTTGTTATTGGTTAATAAGAATTTTGTAGTATAAAGTCTTGCTAAAAGAAGTGTTCTAAGATTAAGCGAGATATTGTATACAACATTATAATTTCCATCCTCTTTTGCGCTTTTTAAAATTTCTGTTAAATACTGCTCAATTTTTTTACCGTTGACATTTAAATTGTTATGGACAATATCGTCTATTTCATTTATATATTTTACAACTTTCAAAAACTCTTCTTTATATTTTTTGATCAATTTTTTATTTCGTATTGGTTTTTCTCGTAATTTAGGGTCTTTAATGGTTTTAATGTTAGAATTTACTATATTTATAGCAATATTGTAATGTTTCATAAATTCATCAATATATTTTTTATTATGAGTGTCAATATATTTTTTTTCGTTCATTTTTAATTTCAATAAATTTGCTTGAAATCTACTAGCAATAATCGACGCTTTTGATATTTTTCTATATTTAATAAATCCGCTATTTGCATCGTTAAATCCTTTTACTCCAAATAGCACTAACCCCACTATTAATACTGCAATTGTTGATAAGCTAATAATAACTTTTTCTTTTATTCCAAGGTTGCCCATAAATGCTCCTTAAATAAATTTCTTGTATTATAGCAAAAACCCCAATAATTCCATACCAAACTAGAAAAAAAGCAAAAATGTCCTATAATTAGGTATTTAAAAAGAAAAAGTCACACCAAAAACTTTCACTTAAGAGGTATGACTTTTAAAAATCAGGAGTTAAAATTATGATACAAATTATTTTAAATTTCAAATTACAATCCACAAATGAGAATCTAACACCAAGAGCTGGTATTGCAATATTAGGAGAATATTTAAAAGGGATGAATTTAGAAAAGTTTTGCAATTATAATATAAAATGATTTTTTCAGCTTTTTTATTTTTTTAACGAAATTTTTCAAATTTAGTGAAGGGATTTATTTTATGAAATTATTTGGGTTTAATTAAATTATATCAAATTTGATATAATTACATAAATAAACATAAAGGATTTTTATGGATGAGAAAAAACAAAAAGCGCTTGAGCTTGCCTTAAAACAGGTCGAAAAACAGTTTGGAAAAGGTTCTTTGGTTAAACTTAGCGAAAAAGAGATAGAACCGATAGAATCTATTCCAACCGGAAGTTTCGGTCTTGATTTGGCTCTTGGGATAGGAGGGATTCCAAAAGGGAGAATTACGGAAATTTACGGTCCGGAATCATCAGGTAAAACGACTCTTGCCCTTTCTATAATAGCAGAGGCCCAAAAACAAGGAGGCGTAGCGGCTTTTATTGACGCAGAACATGCTTTTGACCCTATTTACGCCAAAAATATAGGTGTTGATATAGATAATCTTTTGGTTTCTCAGCCAGATTACGGCGAACAGGCTCTTGAAATAGTGGAAACGCTTGCAAGAAGCGGTGCTGTTGACATTATCGTAGTCGATTCTGTAGCGGCTTTAACCCCAAAAGCCGAAATAGAAGGAAATATGGGTGACGCTCAGGTAGGTGTTCAGGCAAGGCTTATGAGTCAGGCTTTAAGAAAACTGACTGCAGCCATTCATAAAATGAACACTGCCGTAGTATTTATTAACCAGATAAGAATGAAAATAGGCATGGTGGGATACGGAAATCCCGAAACGACAACGGGAGGTAACGCGCTTAAATTTTACAGCTCGGTAAGGCTTGATGTTAGAAGAATAGCAACTTTAAAACAGTCCGATAAAGAAGTCGGAAACAGGGTTAAGGTAAAAGTGGTAAAAAATAAAGTCGCCCCTCCTTTTAGAATAGCCGAATTTGATATTATGTTTGGAAAAGGTATTTCAAGAGAAGGTGAAATACTGGATTATGGGGTTAAACTCGATATTATAGATAAAAGCGGAAGCTGGTTTAGTTATGGGGCTACAAAGCTAGGACAGGGTAAAGAAAACGCAAAAGAGTATTTAAAACAACATCCTGAACTTGCAAAAGAGATAGAACAGAAAATCAAAGAAGCGTTAGGAGTGGAACTTTCTCATATGATTGACGCTATAGAAAACAATAAAGAAGACGAATTAAACTTAAAAGGAGAATAGTATGGTTGTAATTGATAACGTATTTGCCGATGAGGTTTTGGATAGCAGGGGTAACCCTACGGTTAGGGCTACGGTTGTTTTAAGTGACGGAAACAGTGCCAGCGCTATTGTTCCAAGCGGTGCTAGTACCGGTGTTAATGAAGCTTTGGAACTTAGGGACAAAGATGAAAGATATGGCGGAAAAGGCGTACTTAAGGCATGTGAAAACGTAAATACTATAATAGCCAATGAGCTTATAGGGCTTTCTCCTTACGATCAGGCTGAAATAGATAATATTATGATAGAACTTGACGGAACGGAAAATAAAAGTAAACTTGGTGCAAACGCAATTCTCGGTGTTTCTATGGCGGTTGCAAGAGCCGCGGCTAGAAGTTTAAACCTTCCTCTTTACAGATATTTAGGAGGAAGCAACGCTCTTGTAATCCCGACTCCTATGTTAAATATTATAAACGGAGGAGCTCATGCCGATAACGATGTTGATTTACAGGAATATATGATTATGCCTGTAGGTTTTAGTGATTTTGATTTGGCTTTAAGAGCATCTTCGGAAATTTATCATACATTAAAAAAACTTCTTGAAGCAGACGGACATCCTACGGCTCTTGGGGATGAGGGTGGATTTGCCCCTAATTTTAAAAACAACGAAGAGCCTATAGAATATATTATGAAAGCTATTGAAAAAGCCGGATATAAACCAAAAGAACAAGTTGTAATAGCTCTTGATGCGGCAAGCAGCGAATTTTATAAAGACGGCAAATATGTTTTAGCCGGAGAAAACAGGACTCTTAGTAAAGAGGAAATGGTTGATTATTATGCTTCTTTATGCGAAAAGTATCCTATAGTTTCCATAGAAGACGGAATGGCTGAAGAAGACTGGGAAGGTTGGAAACTTCTTACGGAAAAACTTGGAGATAAGGTTCAGCTTGTAGGAGATGATTTATTCGTAACAAATAAAAAACTTCTTCAAAAGGGAATAGATTTAGGAGTTGCAAACGCGATTTTAATAAAACCTAATCAGATAGGAAGTGTCAGTGAAACAATGCAGACGGTTAGACTTGCCCAAAGAAACGGATATAACTGTATAATGTCTCATAGAAGCGGAGAGAGTGAAGATGCTTTTATAGCCGATTTTGCCGTTGCTTTAAATACCGGACAAATCAAAACGGGTGCTCCTGCAAGAGGTGAGAGAACAGCTAAATACAACAGACTTCTTCAAATCAACAGAAGTACTTACGGTACCGAATATATCGGTAAAGAACTGTTTAAGTAATCGGTGAAAAGAGATTCTCTTTTCATCTGGAATTTTTATGAGAAAAATAGATTTTGACGATATATTTCCCGCAAGGCGGTTTGATAAAAAGATTATTTTAATAATACTTGCAGCCGTAATGGTCGGAGTTTATATAGTTAATCTGATGATAGGAAAACGTTCTTTTTCGAGACTGATAGATTTGGAAAGTGATTATGCCAAGCTTCAAGAAAGAGTAATTTTGCTTAAAAAAGAGAATGAAAAACTTCAAAAAGAGTATTTTGAGCTAAAAGAATTGGAGGGAGAGTGAGGTTTTTAATATTTTTATGTATGGTTAGCTTTTCTATTGCCAGGATTAATCCTTTTGAACCTGTCGTATCTCCCGAGAGTGTCGTTAAAAAAACGCCTAAATATTTTGAGGAGGCTAAGGTTTATCTTCCAAATGACGCAAGAATTTTAAAAAGAATAATTTTTGAATATCAGACGGTAAGCAGCGATATAAAACAAAAAGAAGTAATCATAAATAAAGATATAGATTTTCACTCCCCTATAATTATTACCCATAAACCCAAGGGGTTTGGGATTATTAAAAGTGATTTCGGTATTTTTAAACTTTATATAAAAAATAAAAAAATATTTATTTCCACAAAAGATAAAATATTGAGGCAGTTTTTTTTGGTAAAACCGTTTAGAATAGTGATAGATTTTAAAAGATACAGTAATTTTTATACTATTGTTAAAAAATTCAATACTTTTTTAAAAAAAGTTGTGGTTGGAAGTCATGGGAATTTTTACAGGGTGGTTTTATATTTTGATGCTACATATAAATATAAAATAAACAAAACTCCAGAAGGTATTGAAATTGAACTCTACTAATATTATCCTTACAGGATTTATGGGAAGCGGTAAAAGCAGCGTGGGCAGGGTATTGGCAAAAGAACTTAACACTTATTTTATAGATACGGACGCTCTTATAGAAAATTTTGAAAATATGAGTATCAAGGAAATTTTTGAAACTCAGGGGGAAGAGGTTTTTAGAGAAAAAGAGAGATACTGTTTTAAATGGATTAAAAATAATGTTAAAAATACCGTTATTTCTGTGGGAGGCGGTTTTCCTGTGTTTATTCCTGAGATAAAAGAAGCCGGAATTGTTATTTATCTTAGAGTTGGATTTGAAGAAATCTTAAAAAGAATGACTGATGAAGAAATTAAAAAAAGACCGCTTTTTCAAGATATAAAAAAAGCCAAAGAGCTTTATTTAAAAAGAGATAAAATATATACCGATTTGGCCGATATAATAATAGAAAACAAAGAAATAGACCAGACGGTTAATAGAATAAAGGAGGCCTTATGGAAATAAACAGTGTAAACAACTCTTTTAACCCTACGCAGTTGCAAGATGCCGTAGCGGTTGAAGTTATGAAAAAATCCAGGGATGTGGTAAAAGATATTGTGGGAAAAATCTTAGAGGATAATTTTGAAAATACGATGAAAATTCAGCAAGAGGCGGCTGCCGTTACGGGTGCTGGCGGAAATCTTAACATTCAGGGGTAAAAAAACTTTGGAAGAGTGGAAAAAACATCTTTTGGATTTTTATAAAAGAAGAAGAGAGTTTATAGAAAAAACATTAAATGAAAATATTGATTTTACGGATGTTTTTGATCCTTTTTTGAAAGAAAAGAATGATAATCCCATTATGATTATAGGAGAAGCCCCGGGGGAAAACGAAGTAAAGCTTCGTCAGCCTTTTGTCGGGAAAGCCGGGGAAAATCTTAATTATCTTAT
>JAMOSR010000080.1 GCA_027062985.1 Nautiliaceae bacterium | reverse complement strand
GAGATTTTATCGGTATGGATACGTATAAAAGCAAAATACAAAGAAAATTCGAAGGCGTAAAAGTTGCTCCGTATTACGGGTGTCATGTATTGACTCCAAATGAAGTTGCTCTTGATGACCCGGAAAATCCGACAGTCCTTCAAGAAATTTTAAAACCTCTTGGAGTGGAAGTGGTTGAAGGGTATCAAAACGAACAGACTTGTTGCGGATATCATGCAAGATTTACAGACCCAGAACAAAAAGAAAGACTTGCAATAAAACCGCTTGAGGGGGCTAAAGAAGCGGGAGCTAATGTAGTGGCTACTCCATGTCCTTTATGTCATAAAGCCATGGACGGATATGAAGAACCGATTTTACAAGTTACTCAGCTTATAAACGTTGCCTGCGGTGCTACTCCTAAAGATGCTTTTTGGGATTTAAACAAAACGGAAATAAAAATAAGCTTTTCTTAATCTTCTTTTTTCTTCTTTTTTATCATAATAAGGTGTATCATGAGATATGATGTTATTGAAAAAATAGGTGAGGGAAACAGAGGGGAAGTTTATAAGGTAAAGCTTGAAGATGGAACGTTTGCCGCTTTAAAATGGGCTAAAAGTTATAAAATAGACAAAGAGTGGAATATTTTGAATTTTTTAAATGGAAAATATGCCCCAAAACCTATTTTTAGAGGGAAAAAATATTTGATAATGGAGTTAATCGAAGGTATTCCATTAAAAGAATTAATTGGAACTAAAGACTATTATGTTCTTTTAAAGCAGGCTCTTGATGGAGCTTATTATTTAGATAGAGCAGGAGTTTTTCATAAACAGCTTGGCAGATATTATCATATTTTAAAAACGGATAAAGGCGCAAGGTTTATAGATTTTGAAAGGTCTGTTTTTAGCGAAAAACCGAGAAATTTTCTTCAGCTTGTTGGTTATTACTTGCAACGGGACGAAAATTTTGATAAAAAAGAGGTGGAAAAAATAGCCGCTGTTTATAAAACGAATCCGAAAAACGGATTGTTGAGGATAAAAGATTTGTTTGATGAAATCATTGAAAATAAGTTTTTAGGATAGTTTAATGAAAGAATCTTTTTTTATACAACAATTTAAAAACCGATATATAGGAGATGACGGGGCGGTTTTGAATATATGTGCTAAAAATAGTGTAATAGCCAGTGACAGTTTTTTTGAAAATATTCATTTTAAAAAAGAATGGATGAAATTGGATGAAATTTCATACAAGGCTTCTTTGGTTAATATAAGTGATATGATAGTTATGAACTCTAAAATAGACTACGCCGTTTTAAATGTGGGTTTTCCAAATACTCTTACGTTTGCCGAAATAAAGTTGTTGGCCGAAGGCTTTAAAAAAGCCGCAAATGAATATGGATATAAGATAATCGGGGGAGATACGATAAAAAGTGATAATATTTCAATATCGGTTACAATGATAGGAAAAAGCAGACGTCCTGTATTTAGAAAAGCTAAAATAGGGGAATTTGTTGCTTTCACCGGAAATCTGGGCAGTGTGGCTAAAGATTTAAAAATACTTTTAAGAGGCGGTAACGTTTCTAAACGTTCAAAGTTTATAAAACCTGTTTTAAGGGATAAATTTTTTTATAAGGTTTCTAAATATATTACGGCGGCTTGCGATATAAGTGATGGGCTTTTTAAAGAACTTGAAAGAATTTCGGAAGTGTCTTATGTGAATTATAAATTTTTAAAAAAGTTTGATAAAAATATAGGGTGTAGCGGGGAAGAGTATGAAATTTTATTTACATTTCCCAAAAAAAATTTGAAAATAATAAATAATATAGCTAAAATTACAAGAACACCTGTAAATATTTTCGCGGTGACTACGCGGGGAAAATATAAAAGCATATGTAAAGAAAACCATTTTTAAGGAAAATTATGAAAGTATTTGCCGATTTGTTTGACAGGGAAATTTTAAAATATACCCTGTTGCCTCTTTTTTTGTCTCTTCTGTTTTGGGGAATTGTCTTTTTCTTTTTTGGTGATGATATTATTACTTTTTTAGGTTCTTATGTTGAAAATGTTCCTTATGGAAATAAAATAAGCGATTTTATACATGGGGCGGGATGGCTCTTTTTGGCAGTGCTTTATTATCTTTTGAGTATTTCTACGCTTGGAGTGTTTTCAAGTTTTTTTATTGATAAAATAATCCTTCATATTAATGAAAAACATTTCAACTGCAAGCCTAGAGAAGTCTCTTTTAAAGATATTTTTTACGGTTTTTGGATTTCCCTTAAATCATTTTTTATCTATTTTATTATTTTTATTTTTACTTTTTGGATTCTTTTTATTCCGGTTGTAAATATTTTTTATCAGCTTTTTATGTGGAGTATTTTGAATAAAAAACCTCTTGTGTTTGACAGCAGTTATCTGTTTTTTGACCCGATAGACATGGAAAAAGAACTTGGAATAAAAGCTTGGATGGTGGTATTTTTAACTTCGGTTGTATATTTTATTCCTGTTATTTCATGGTTTGGTTATACTATCCAGCTTATTTTTATGGCTCATATTGTGCTAAAAAGATGTAAGGGCTCTTAATTTGATATAATTATAATAAAAAAGGTTGAGTATGGTATATTCACATGCACCTATTAGTTTTCATTTTAATAAAAACAGCGAAAATTTCGTGGTAGAAGAAATTCCCCTTTATCCTTTTGCTCATACAGGCGAGTGGTTAATGCTGAAAGTCAGAAAAAAAGGGCTTACAACTCCCGAAATGATAAATAAAATATCTTCAAAAACAGGTATTAAAGCCCGTGATATAGGTTATGCCGGGCTTAAAGACAAAGAAGGTATGACCATTCAATGGATAAGCGTCCCAAGAAGGTACAGAGATGAGGTAAATAAATTTGAAGATAAACAGATTAAAATATTAGAGCAGGATTTACACAGAAATAAACTTAAAATCGGTCATTTAAAAGGGAATAAATTTTTTGTAAGACTTAAAAAAGTGCTTCCTGTAGATGCTAAAAAAATTGATAATGTTTTAAAAGAGATAAAAAAATATGGAATACCTAATTTTTTTGGTTATCAAAGATTTGGAAAATTTGGAAATAACTGGGAAGAGGGGAAAGCTATAATAGAAGGCGACAAATTTGTCAAAAACAGAAAACTCGAAAAACTTTTAATAAGCGCCTATCAGTCTAAACTTTTTAATGATTGGCTTAATGAGAGGATTAATCTTAGTAATGTTTTTGATTTAAGTGAAAAAGAGCTTTTAATTGCCGGATATGATAAAGAGCTTATAAAATTTGTAAAATCTCAAAAACATCCTTTTAAACTTCTCCCCGGGGATGTTATGACTCATTATCCTATGGGCAAGTATTTTTATCTTGAAAGTTTGGAAGATACCGACAGGTTTTATAAAAAAGAGATAACAGTAACAGGATTGTTACCTGGTAAAAAAGTAATCAGGGCAAAAGATAAAGCAAGGGAAATAGAAGAAAAACATGATGAACTTGTCCCGGTTCAGGGTGATAGAAGAATGGCTTGGATTTTTCCTGAAATTTTTGAAAAAAATTATTTAAAAGACTATGCTCAATATGAAATTGTTTTTACCCTTCCAAAAGGGGCTTATGCGACGGTATTAATTGATATTTTAAAAGAAGGGATAAAAGCTTTTAGGGATACAAAATGAGTTTACCGAGGCTTGCTACTAGCGTTGCTACATTAACCGCTCTTGTTTTAGCTATAGCAAAGATTATAGTAGGGTTTATGAGCGGAAGCGTTGCTGTTATAGCCAGTGCTCTGGATTCTATTTTGGATATGGTTATATCCATTTTTAATAATATTGCAGTTCGTATTAGTGAAAGCAAACCTAATTATAAGTTTAATTACGGCAAAGGTAAAATAGAAGGACTTGCAGCTCTTTTTGAAGGGCTTTTTATTATCGCCAGCGGTATTTTTGTTATTTATGAAGGTATTAAAAAAATTATTTATCACGAAGCCATAAAAGAGATAGATATTTCAATTTATGTTATGCTTTTTTCTATTTTAGCTACCGGAGGTCTTGTGGCTTTTTTAGCTTATATTGCTAAAAAAACAGACAATTTGATTGTAAAATCTGACCTTTTACATTATAAAACCGACCTTTTGACAAACGGAGCGGTTTTAATTTCTTTAATTATTGTTAAATTTACAGGATTTTATTATCTTGATTTTATATTGTCAATTTTAATTGGGATTTATATTATTAAAGAAGCAAGTGAAATAGTTAAAAACGGTCTTGAAATTTTACTTGATGCTTCCCTGGATTTTAAAACAGTGGAAAAGATAAAAGAGATTATAAAAAAAGAGCCTCTTGTATTAGATTTTCATTGTCTTAGAACCCGTAAGGCTGGAAATAGAAATTTTGTGGACGTACATCTGGTATTGACTCCTGAGATGAAACTTAAGCTTGCACATACGATTGTAGAAAATGTGGAAGAAAAAATCAGAGCTATTGATCCGGATAAAAGATGGATAATAAATATTCATGCCGACCCGTATGACGATTCACATATAAATAAACTTTTAGAGGAGTGCGAATGAAACTTAAAAATATTATAATGGAAGATAAAAAAGATAAAGAAGTCTTTGAATTTAAGGAAATTAAAGATAAAACAATTTCTGATATTTCCAGATTTTTTACAAAAAACGATATAAATTCATGTATTATTACTAAAAATAAAAAACCGTATTATATTTTAACGGCTACGGATATTATAGATGCTCTGGTCGCTCATTATGATAATATGAATATTGCCACTTATATAGAAAAAAATCCTAAAAAAGTTATTGCCATAAGTGAGGAAGAAACGGTTTTTGAAGCTTATCGACTTATGAGAAGTTATAGAATACATCATTTGATTATAGTAGATAAACAAGGTAATTATAAAGCCGTTATAGATTTTAACGATTTTGCCTCTTATCTTACGGAAATAGCCCTTAAAGATGAAATGACGGGTCTTTATAATAAAAGATTTTTTGAATTTATTATTGACAGATATAAAAATGAAGACATAGAAATTGGTCTTATTTTTATAGATTTGGATAATTTTAAAAAAATAAACGATATTTACGGTCATATGTTTGGAGATAGAGTATTAAAAAAAGTAGCTTCTATTATAAGACATGTAATAAGGGATATAGATTATGCTTTTAGATTTGGAGGTGATGAATTTGTTGTGATGGTTTTTACTTCGAATGAAGTACTTGCAAGAATAGCCAATAGAATAAAAAACACTATTAAAAATACCGTAATGGATAACGTAAGACTTGAATGCAGTATAGGATATGCCCATTTTCCAACAGACAGTAATAATTTAGAGGAAGTCTTAAAATTGGCTGATGAGAGAATGTATAAAGAGAAAAAAGCCAATAAGAGGTAAAGGCCTTATTTATTTAGAGCCTCTACCGCTTTTAGCATCATAAGACCGGCTTCGTTTACGCTGTTTCTTCCAAGATATTTTGCTTCTTTAGCTGCAATATATGCTTTGTCGAATGTTTCTTTGCTGAGTCCCGAAGCTTTAATAGCTTTTTTAATATTTTCAGGTAAAATTCTTACTTTTTGTTCTTTTACATACATGCTACCGGTATCTGCGATAGCTTTTACAACTCTATAAATTGTTGGGTTGATTGGTGCTCCAAATCCTTCAGGAACGCCGCTCATAGCTTCATCCATCATTTTCCCGTATTCTGTTTCTATAATGTGTCCGTCAGGCATTACTTCAATAAATCCTTTTGCTTCAAGTTTGTCAACAGCCTCAAGGATTTTTCTTCTTTCGTCTTCGTCTTTGCCTTCAAGAATGTTTTCACAGGCAATTCCTCTGTCTGGAATCATTTTGAAAATATCCATTTCATATCTTGTCATAAATGGAAGTTTTGGATGAGTTGCTAGCTCTTCGTACATTAAACCGGATTTGCTAGGTTCATATGTTCCAAGAATTCTCTCACGTCTAGCCTCTTCTACCCATTCTCTGTTTGGTGCGCTGAAAATTTTGTTTGAAATGGCAAGTGTTTTTACAGACCAGCTGTGAATTGGTCTTTCGTCATAATTTTGGTCTTCAATTACTCTCTCACCGTCAGGAGTTACGAAATAAACCGCTTTACCTTTTTCATCAACACCTTCAGTAATAAGTCCGAATGCTTCAAGGCTGTATAGGTATTCTCTTAAATCAAAGTTTTCTTCGAACCATTTTTTCTTATCAGTTAAATCAGCGAATTTTTTAGCAATTTCTTGTTTTTTCTTAGGCATTTCATCAAGTCTTCTTCCGTATTTTTCAAGAAGTTTTTTATATTCTCTGATTTTTCTCTCAAGAAGTTCTGCTTTAATTTCATCAAATGTCGGAGTTTCTTCCGGATTTTCAGGAACTTTTTCATCCCAGATTTTTTTAATTGTTTTTAATGTTTCTACTTCTTCTTGTTCAATTGCAAATGTTTTTAGAGGTTTTTCGGTTTTATCTTTGTAAATTCTGTAAACTTCAAGAGCTTTTTCCCCGGCTTTTGTTAATTGGTCAATATCTGCTACGTATCCTAAAGCTTCAAGGTTGGCTAAGCTGTCAAGGTCAATTTCTTCACCGTCAGCTACTTTTGCAATATCTTCTAAAATAGATAAATCAAGAACGCTTCCCTCAGCTGCCCATCCTCCAT